>NZ_JBWKYF010000009.1:0-135760 GCF_059423605.1 Variovorax sp. GW460-12-1-14-LB1 | reverse complement strand
ACGACCGTCCGACCGCGGCGCAGGCCGACGAAGACGCCCCGCCCTTCAGCGAGACGCCCTTCCCCGCCCTCACCGCGCTGCTGCAGTTCGACGGCGCCACGCTGCAAGACGTGCTGGCCACGCGCACGCTGCGCATCGCCGTGTTCGACCCCTACCGCACCAGCACGATCAAGCTGGCCGGCGAGGAGATTCCGCTGGCCGCCAACTTCACCTCGGGCTACGGCCTGTGGCTCGCTCGCTCCGACTTCGCGCTGCAGGCGCTGCGCAGCCTGTTCGGCGGCGCCGAGGGCCTGACCCGGCCGCACATCTACCTGATGCAGCCCTACGACCCGAAGCGGCGCACCATCGTCATGCTGCACGGCCTGGCCAGCAGCCCCGAAGCCTGGATCAACGTGGCGAACGAAGTGCTCGGCGACGAGACGCTGCGCCGCCGCTACCAGATCTGGCAGGTGTACTACCCCACGAATGCGCCGCTGCCGCTGAACAACCTGGCCATCCGCGAAGCCATCACGCAGACCTTGGCGCACTTCGATCCGCAGGGCCGCGCCGAGGCTTCGCGCAACGTCACGCTCATCGGCCACAGCATGGGCGGCGTGCTGTCGCGCCTGCTGGTGTCGTCGTCGGGCGACGTGCTGTGGGACGCGCTGCGCGAGGGCTACCCCATGCCGGCCGCGCAGCGCCGCCGCATCGAGGAAGGGCTGGGGCCCTACCTGCGCTTCGAGCCGCTGCCCCAGGTCAGCGACGCCATCTTCATCGCCTCGCCGCACCGCGGCACCTCGTTCGCCAACAAGCGCATCTCGCGCTGGGTGGCCAACCTCATCACGCTGCCGGTGGCGATGCTGGGCCAGCTCAACGACATCTCGCGCGAGCTGATGCGCGTGGCGCCGAGTTCGCAGGACATGGGCCCGCTGCGCATTCCCAACAGCATCGACAACCTCAGCGACCGCGATGCCTTCGTGCGCCTGTCGTCCGGGTTGCCGCTGAGCCCGAAGGTGCGCTACCACTCGATCATCGGCAACGACACCCCGGGCCTGCCGCTGGCCGAGTCGAGCGACGGCATCGTTCCCTACACCAGCGCGCACCTCGACGGCGCGGTGTCGGAGCTGGTGATTCCGTCGGCGCACAGCGTGCAGGAGCACCCGCTCGCGATCCTGGAGATCCGGCGCATCCTGCGGGAGCAGCTACAGCGCGTGCCCTGAAGGCACTTCATGCCGTGGCGAGCACCGCCGCGGCCGGTGCGTGCCGCATGTCCGGCACCGCCGCCATCAACGCCTGGGTGTAGGCGTGCTTCGGCGCATCGAGCACTTCGGCCGCACTGCCCTGCTCCACCAGCCGCCCGCGCTGCATCACGCCCAGGTCGTCGCACATGTGGCGGATCACCGCGAGGTTGTGGCTGATCAGCAGGTAGGTCAGGCCGAACTCGTCCTGCAGGTCGCGCATGAGGTTCAGCACCTGGGCCTGCACCGACACGTCGAGCGACGAGGTCGGTTCGTCGCAGACGATGAACTCAGGCTGGCTGGCCAGCGCCCGCGCAATGGCGATGCGCTGGCGCTGGCCGCCCGAGAACTGGTGGGGGTAGCGCCGACCGTCGTCGGGCGACATGCGCACGCGGCGCAGCGCCTCGGCCACGCGCTCGGCGGTTTCCTCGGCGCTGGCCGCCAGGCCCAGCACTTCCACGGGTTCGGCGATGAGCCGGTCCACGCGCCAGCGCGGGTTGAGGCTGGCATGCGGGTCCTGGAAGATCATCTGGAAGCGCCGGCGCAGCGCGGCCGTCTGCGCGGCGTCGCCCCAGCGGTCGATGCCGTCGAAATGCACCGTGCCGGCCGTGGGCCGCGTGAGGCCGGCGAGCATGCGCGCCACCGTCGACTTGCCCGAGCCCGACTCGCCGACCAGCCCGAAGGTGCGGCCGCGCGCGATGTCGAAGCTCACGCCGTCGACCGCGTGCAGCACCTTCTTCGGCTGGCGCGCGAGTATGCGCACGAGCCAGCCTGCCGAAAGATCGAATTCGCGCGACAGGCCCTGCACGCGGATCAGCGGCGGGCTGTCGGCCAATGCTGGCGACGCCACGGTCTCGGCCCGTGCGGGTGGCGGCGCGGCGGCCACGGCGATGTCCGCGCCGATCTCCGGCACAGGCAGCCGATGCAGCCTGTCATGCACCGAAGGAATGGCGGCCATCAATGCGCGCGTATACGGCTCGCGCGGGTGGTCGAGCACCTGGCGCACCGGGCCGGTCTCCAGCACGCGGCCCTGGTACATCACCATCACGCGGTCGGCCGCCTCGGCGATCACGCCCATATCGTGCGTGATGAGCATCGCGGCCGTGCCGCGCTCGCGGCAGACGCGGCGGAACACGCGGATCACCTGGGCCTGCACCGACACGTCGAGCGCGGTGGTGGGCTCGTCGGCAATCAGCAGTTGCGGCTCGGCGCACAGCGCGAGCGCAATCGCCACGCGCTGGCGCATGCCGCCCGAGAACTGGTGCGGGTACTGGTCGATGCGGCTTTCGGGGTCGGGAATCTCCACGTCGGCCAACAACGCCAGCGCGCGCCGGCGCGCCTCGGGCTCGCTCACGGGCAGGTGCGTGCGGATGGTTTCGATGAGGTGCCTACCGATCGGGTAGACCGGGTTCAGGCTGGTCAGCGGGTCCTGGAACACGCTGCCGATGCGGCGCCCGCGCACGCGGCGCATGTCTTCGCCGCGCAGCGTGTCGATGCGCTCGCCGTGCAGCTCGACCGTGCCGCCCGCGATGCGCCCCGGTGGCGGCACCAGGCCGATGACGGCGGCGCCGACCATCGATTTGCCCGCGCCCGACTCGCCGACCACGCCCAGAATTTCGCCCGGCGCGATCTCGAACGAGACGCCGCTCAGCACCTGCACCGTGCCCCGGTGCGTGTCGAAGGCCACGTCGAGCCCGCGCACGCGCAGCACGGGCGTTTCGGCGCTGGGTGATGGCCATGGCGATGGGTCGCGCGCGCTCATTGCAGCCTCGGGTTCAAGGCGTCGCGCAGCCAGTCGCCCGCCAGGTTGACCGACAGCGCCAGCGCCAGCAGCACCAGCGCCGGAAACAGCAGGATCCACCACTCGCCCGAGAACAGAAAGCCCTGCCCGATGCGGATCAGCGTGCCCAGCGACGGCTGCGTGGGCGGCAGCCCCACGCCCAGGTACGACAGCGTCGACTCCGCCACGATGGCCAGCGCGAAGCTGATGGTGGCAATCACCAGCACCGGCGCCAGCAGGTTCGGCAGGATGTGCCGCACCAGGATGCCGGTGCGCGAGCGGCCGATGATCTGCGCGGCGGCCACGTAGTCCTTGTGCTTCTCGAGCATCACCGCGCCGCGCACCGTGCGCGCGTACTGCACCCATTCCGACAGACCGATGGCCGCCACGATCACGTACACCGCCATGTCGTCGCGGTAGCCCTCGGGCAGCAGGCCGCGCGCAATGCCGAAGATCAGGAGCGCCACCAGCAGCACCGGAAAGGTCAGCTGCACATCGGCCACGCGCATCACCAGCGTGTCGAACCAGCCGCCCGCATAGCCGGCCGCCAGCCCGAGCGGCACGCCGATGGCCAGCGACAGCCCCACCGCGCTCACGCCCACCAGCAGCGACATGCGCAGCCCGTAGAGAATGGCCGAGAACACGTCGCGCCCCTGGTCGTCGGCGCCCAGCGGATAGAAGGCGCCCGACGCGCCCTGCTGCCCCGGCGGCGTGAAGGCGTCGATCAGATCGAGCACGGCCGGGTCGAAGGGGTCTTGCCGTGCGATCCACGGCGCGAACAGCGAGGCCAGCGCGACCAGCAGCAGCACGAAGGCGGCCAGTTGCACGGTGCGCGAGCGTGCAAAGGCGCGCAGCACGGGCGACTCGGCGTTGCGCCAGCGGCGCGGCGCGGGGGCGCCGGTCGGAGAAGGAAGCGTCATTCAGAAAAAAAGCAAGAAGGAGTCAGGCGCGTCGCAGGCGCGGATCGACCAGCACGTACAGCAGGTCGACGATGAAGTTGATCGCCACGTACAGCAGCGCGATCAGCAGCAGGTAGGCCGCCACCACCGGCACGTCCACCCCCTGGATCGACGTGATGAACAGCAGCCCCACGCCCGGCCACTGGAACACCGTCTCGGTGACGATGGCGAAGGCCACCAGCGAACCGATCTGCAGTCCGGTGATGGTGATGACCGGGATCAGCGTGTTGCGCAGCGCATGGCCGTAGTTCAGGTCGCGCTCGCGCAGCCCGCGCGCGCGGCCGAAGCGGATGTAGTCGGCGCGCAGCACCTCCAGCATCTCGGCGCGCACCAGCCGCATGATCAGTGTCAGCTTGTACAGGCCCAGCGTCAGCGCGGGCATCAGCAGCGAGGCCCAGCCCGAGGCCGTGAGCAGCCCGGTGCTCCAGCCGCCCAGCTGCACCGTGTCGCCGCGTCCGAACGAGGGCAGCCAGCGCAGCTCGACCGCGAACAGGTAGATGAGCCCGATGCCGATCAGGAAGGTGGGCAGCGACACGCCGACCAGTGACACCGCCATGACCGCGCGACTGGCCACGCTGTCGCGCCGGATCGCGGTGTACACGCCCAGCGCCACGCCGCCTGCCACCGCCAGCACGGCCGCCACCAGCGCCAGCTCCAGCGTGGCCGGCAGCCGCTCGGCGATGAGTTCGACCACCGGCCGCTTGAGCCGGTACGACACGCCCAGGTCGCCTTGCAGCGCGTGGCCCACGTAGCGCAGGTACTGCACTGGCACCGGGCGGTCGAAGCCCAGCTCGGCCGTCAGCGCGGCGCGTTCTTCGATCGTGGCGTCTTCGCCGAGCAGGCTGATGGTCGGGTCGCCGATGTGGCGGAACACCAGGAAGGACACGAACGACACCGCCAGCAGCACCAGCACGGACTGGCCCAACCGGCGTAAGAGATGAACCCACATGACGTGTGTGTAGTCAGGGTTTGGCCACCTTCACGTTCTTGAAGAACACGCTGCCGTCGGGGCTGACCGGAATGTCGAGCTTCGGGGTCGACGCGAAGTTGAGCACCTGGTCGTGTAGCGCGATGTAGATGCGCTCCTTCTGCACCGTCTGCCAGATGGCTTTGATGGTGGCGTCGCGCTTCGCCTTGTCGCTCTCCGCGGCCAGCGACGCGATCTGCGCGTCGACCTCGGCGTTGCTGTAGCCGGTGGCGTTGGTCGGGCCGCGGCCGTCCTTGCCGCGCGTGTGCACCAGGTAATCGAAGATGTAGGCCGAGTCGTAGGTCGGCACGCCCCAGCCGAACAGGTAGAAGTCGGTGTCGGCCGAGTTGATCGCGGTGCTGTGCAGCGCAATCGGGCGCGCCGCCACCGTGGTCTTGATGCCGATGCGCCCGAGGAAGCCCGACACCGCCGTGCTGATGGCCTCGTCGTTCACGTAGCGGTCGTTCGGCGTGTGCAGCGTGATCGCAAAGCCGTTCGGATAGCCGGCCTCGGCCAGCAGCTTCTTCGCCTGCGCCGCGTTGGCCTTCGGGTAGGCCGCGAAACCTTTCTCGTAGCCGTGCACGAAAGGCGGCGCGATGATGCCCGAGGGGTTCGACAGCCCGCGCATCACCGCCGCCTTGATCGCGTCGCGGTCGATCGCCAGGCCGATGGCCTCGCGCACCTTCGGGTCGGCCAGCGGGTTCTTGCCCTTCACGTCGGCGTACTTGAGTTCCTTCGCGCCCACGTTCAGGCCCAGGAAGATCGAACGGTTCTCGGGCCCTTCGGTCACGCGCAGGCGCTTGTCGGCCTTGAGCCGGCCCACGTCCTGCGCCGGCAGGTCCTGCACGAAATCGACCTCGCCCGACAGCAGCGCGGCCACGCGCGTGGCGGGCGACTTGATCGGCACGTAGACCAGCTCGGTCACGTCCAGCGGAAACTGGCCGCGGCCCCAGTACTGCGGAAACTGCTTGAGCACCGTGCGCGCATCGACCTCGCGCGAGGCCAGCACGTAGGGGCCGGTGCCGTTCTCGTTGCGGGTCGCGAAGTTCTCGGTCTTGCTGGCCACGTCCTGCGACTGCTCGGCCTTGTTCGCCTTGGCCCAGGCCTCGTTGAGGATGAAGAGGTTCGTGAGGTTGTTCGGGAAGATCAGGTTCGGGCCCTTGGTCTTGACCTGCACCGTGAGCGCATCGACCTTCTTCACTTCGGCCACCGACGACAGCAGCGACTTGAGCGCCGAGCTCGGCGCCTGTGCGCGCTGCAGCGAGAACACCACGTCGTCGGCCGTGAGCAGTGCGCCGTCATGGAACTTGACGCCGGGACGCAGCTTGAACTCCCACACCGTCGGGTCGGCCGTGAGCTTCCACGAGGTGGCGAGCGCGGGCTGCAGCTTGCTGTCGGCGCCGCGCAGGATCAGCGGCTCGTAGATCTGGTGCAGCAGCCCGAAGTTGGTGCCGGTGTTGACCGCATGCGGATCGAGCGTGGCGGGGTCGGCGCTGCGTGCCCAGCGCACGGTTTCGGCGGCGGCAACAGGCGCCTGCAGCAGGCCGGCGGCCAGCAGGGCCGCGGTCAGGAGTGGTCGAAACATGGAATCCCTCGGGTGTTCTTTGGAAGAGAAGACAGGCGGACGGCCGCGCGGGGCGGCGCCGTCCTGTGCCTGTGCGTGAGGGACTGTGCCCTGCCCCGCGCCGTCCCGAAAGAAGGACTCCGCATATGGAAATGCGGTGCCTGCCGCGCTGCGATGAACGGCGATCACGCCCTCACAGCAAGACGCTTCAATCGCAGCCCGCCCCACACCGCCAGCAGCACGCTCGCGCCGAACACCCAACCCGACAGCGCGCCGGCCATGGTGCCGGAGAGCAGGTTGCCGACCGTGCAGCCCAGCCCGGTCATCGCGCCCCACCCCAGCAACACGCCGCCGCCAAGTCCGCGCACGACCTGGCCCGCCGTCGGCCACGCGGGCTTGAACTGCCCGCTCGCGAGCGCCGCAGCCAGCGCGCCGGCCACGAGGCCGCCGACCAGCAGTGCGTTGGGCGTCTGCCAGAGGCTTTCGACCACCGCCGTGACGCAGCCGCCGAAACCATCGAGTCCGTCCAGCCGCTGCGGCAGCAGGCCGTGTGCATTGCCGAGGTCGCGCGCGGCGCTGCCCAGCGCAGCCGTTACCCCCAGCGGGCGCAGCCGCAGCACCACGATCACGGCGATCGCGCCGACTGCGAGGCCGCCCCACGCATACGGCCAGCGCCCGTGCAGCAGCCTGCGCGCGGCGTCGATGAAGCTGCGCGGTGCGGGCGACGCCGCCTCGCCCGCCGGCAGCTTTCGCCAGAGCCAGGCCGCGAGCGCTGCGAGCACCGCCAGCTGCAGCGCGGCCGAGCCCGCATAGCCCAGGTGATGCGGCAGCCACACCACCGGCGCGGTGGCGATGGTGGCGCTGTAGAGCCAGTTCCAGCTAGCGAATCCCAACAAGAACCCTACGCCGGCACCGAGCAGCGCAAAGGGCGCGGTCGGCGAGCCTTCGCCCAGCCGGTACCAGTGCGCGCTGATGCACGAACCCGACACCACCATGCCCGCGCCGAAGGCCAGCCCCGCGAGCACCAGGGCGCCGCTGACCGGCCCGATGTGCGCATCGGGCGGCAATCGCCCCGGCTGCGGCACGGGCAGCCAGCCCGTCATGACGACGTGCATGCCCACGGTGCCGACCGCCAGCGCGGCCACGATGGCCAGCAGGCCGCGCGCGTCGCCGCCCTCGAAGTAGTCGCGCGCATGGCAGTAGAAGCAGAAACGCGAGCGCTGCAGCACCACGCCGAGCACCGCGCCCAGCCCGAGCGCGAAGGCCAGCGCACGGCCGCCGCTGCGCTCGCCGAGCAGGTGCACGCCAGCTGCGATCAGCAGCAACACCACGACAGCAGCGGCCAGGCCCGTGCGCGAAAGCGGCGCAGGCGCCACGGTGATTGACGAAGCGGACATGCCCCGGTCCCTCTTTTTTGGGTCCAAAAAAAAAGCGAGCCCGAGGGCTCGCCCAATGTCGCTCATCAGAGAGGCCGCGAGGTCCCTCCAACGCCGACTCACCTCGAACTCATCTCACCTCAACTCATTCATTTGGACGCCCACACCGTGCCGGCCGGGTTGTTGACCGGCACGCCGACGGCGTTGCCGTACTCGGTCCACGAGCCGTCGTAGTTGCGCACGTTCTTGTAGCCCAGGATCTTGTGCAGCGCGAACCAGGTGTGGCTCGAGCGCTCGCCGATGCGGCAGTAGGTGATGGTCGGCTTGCTGCCGTCGATGCCCACGGCCGCGTAGATCGCCTTCAGCTCGGCGGCCGACTTGAAGGTGCCGTCTTCGTTCACCGCGCGGCCCCAGGGCACGTTGGCCGCGCCGGGCACGTGGCCCGCGCGCACCGCCAGTTCGGCGGCGCCGGCCGGCGCGAAGATCTTGCCGCTGTACTCGTCGGCCGAGCGGATGTCGACCAGCTTCGCGTCGGAGCGGCCCTCGGCCACGGCCAGCACGTCGGCCAGCCGCGCGCGCAGCTGCGGGTTGGGCTGCGTCACCTTGAAGCGTGTGGCGACGTGCTCGGGCGCGCGGTTGTCGAGCACGCGGTTCTCGGCCTCCCACTTCTTGCGCCCGCCGTCGAGCAGCTTCACGTTCTGCACGCCGTACTGGTCGAACACCCAGGCGCCCCAGGCGGCGAACCAGTTGTTGGTGTCGCCGTAGAGGATGACGGTGGTGTCCTTGTCGACACCAGCCGCCGACAGCAGCTTCTCGAACTCGGCCTGGCTCACGATGTCGCGGCGCACGCGGTCGTTGAGGTCGTTGTGCCACGAGAAATTCACCGCGCCCGGAATGTGGCCGCGCTCGTACAGGCCCGGGTTCACGCTGACCTCGATCACGCGCAGCTTCGGGTTGCGCAGGTTCTTCTCGAGCCAGTCGGTGGAGACCAACGGGCCGCTGCCGTCGGCCGAAGCCTGCGCGAAGGCCGATGGTGCGGTGGCCAGGAAGGTCAGCGTGGCGAGGGACGCGGCGCGCCACCATCTGCTGAAGATCGACATGCGGGACTCCTTGTGTTGAATGGAAGACATCAGAAACAGATCGGAGCGAACTCTAGGCAGGCCACCCGCGATCACCAACGAAGCGTTTGCGATAAGCGCATGCGCAAAGCGTCTGAGGCTCAGGCGAGTGCGACTTCTTTGTGTGGCAGCTCGGCGCGCACGCGCCAGCCCAGTTCGGGCGCGATGCGCACCGCCAGGTCGTCCAGGATCTGCTCGTAGGCCTCGCTGTCGAAGTTGTAGGGCAGCTCCACGCGCAGCTCGCTCACCAGTGGCAGCACCGGGTCGCGGTGCAGGCGCTCGAGGATCTCGTCGGCGCTGCCCACGAGGTCGCCGGCGAACAGCGTGCGGCGCTCGCCCTGCGGCGACAACGTGCGTTCGACGCGGCCCGCGGCGAACGCGCGGTAGCGGCGCCGCGTGGCGGCGTCGGCCCCATCGAGTGGCACGATTACGCGGCCCAGCGCGATCCGTCCGCGCCGTGCGCCCGGCACTTCGCTGGCGCGGTAGCGTTCGACCAGCCCGGTCTGCGCCTCGAGGAAGTCGTCGGTGGTCTCGCCCGTGAGCACATTGCCCAGCAGCAGGTGAAAGCCGTTGCGCCCCGCCCATTCGGCCGAGCGCAGCGACCCGCCGCCGTACCAGAGCCGCCCGACCAGGCCGGGCGCATAGGGCTGCACGCGCGGACGCACGCGCCCGCCGGCCGATTCGACCACCGTGTCCTCGTCGCCCAGCAGCACGTCCTCGAGGTTGGCGCGCAGCCGCGCCACGCGCTTGTGCGTGAAGTCGACCGTGGCCGGCGGTGCGTCCTGGAAGCGCCCGCCCAGCAAGGCGCCGTGCGGCGGCGCGCCCGCGCTCAGGCCCACCTGCAGGCGCCCGCGCGAGAGCACGTCGACGGTGGCCAGGTCTTCGGCGAGCCGGAACGGGTTTTCGTAGCCCATCTGGATCACGGCCGCACCGAGTTCGATGCGGCGCGTGCGCTGCGTGGCGGCGGCCAGGAAGGTCGGCGCCGACGACACGGCGCGCTCCAGGTGGCGCTGGCGCACCCAGGCGCTGTCGAAGCCGCGCCGCTCGCCGAATTCGAACAGCCGCAGCGCGGCCTCGAGGCCCGCGTGCGGGTCGGCCTCGTCGTAGTTGCCGGGCGTGAGGAAACCGATGTGGTGGATGGTCATGGTCGTGTCGCTCGCAGGGTCAGAACTTCGGCAACCCCGGCGGGTTGACCTCCGATTTCGGCAGCGCCTCTTCGGCCAGGCGCCAGCGCGCGAGCGCCTTGGCGTAGGTGCCGTTGCGGATCAGGTTGTTGGCCGCGGTGGTGAGCGCCACCGCCAGACCGCTGCCCTTGCGCGTGGCCACGGCCACGTCCGACTTCAGCGGCCAGCCCGCATTGACAGTGCCCGCGAGCCGCAGCTGCCCGTTCTTCGCAGCCTCGTAGGCCTGCGGCGCGTTGGGGTTGAAATTGGCATCGACGCGTTTCGTCGTCACCGCCAGCCAGCGCGTCACATCGTCGTCGTAGTACTGGATCGACACCGGCTTCAGGCCCGCGGCCACGTTCTGCCGGTCCCATTCGAGCAGGATGCGTTCCTGGTTGGTGCCGGCGCCGGTCGTGAGCTTCAGGCCCGCCACGTCCTTGGGCTCCTTGATCGACTGGATGGCACTGTCGGTGCGCACATAGAAGCCGTGCAGCCCGAGCCGGTAGGTCGAGAAGTCGAACTTCTCCTTGCGCTGCTCGGTCACGCCCACGTTGGAGATCACGGCGTCGTACTTGCCCGAACTCAGGCCCAGCGGCCAGTCGGCCCAGGCGACGGGCCGCAGTTCCAGCTTCAGGCCCAGCGCCTCGGCGATGAGGTGGGCAAAGTCGGGGTCGAAGCCCACCACCGTCTTCGCGTCGGTGGCATAGGTGGAGATCGGCGGCGCGAACGGCGCGATGGCGATGGTCAGCACGCCCTCTTTCACGAACTTGAAGCTCGGTGGAATGGCGTTGACGGCCTCGGCGTCCTTGCCGGTGTGCAGGCGGCCCTTCTGCTCGGGGCTGAAGTCGAAGGTGTCGGCGGCATGCGCCGGCGCGAACGCCATCAGCCCGAGGGCGGCCAGCGCCCCCAGTGTCTTCTTGAGCGACATGGTCCCCCCCCTCAGTTCTTCGGCAGGCCGGGCGGGTTGGTGCGCGCCACCTCGATGGCCTCGGACGCCAGGTTCCAGCGCGACAGCGCCTTGCCGTAGTTGCCGTTCTTGATCTGCGTGTTCAGCGCGAGCGTCACGGCCTCGGCAATGCCCGAGCCCTTGCGCGAGGTGACGGCGATCTCGGCGTTGAGCGGCCAGCCGCCCGACACCAGGCCCGCGAGCCGGGTCTTGCCGTCGCGCGCCTCGTAGGCCGCGATGGCGTTGGGGCCGACATACGCATCGGCGCGGCCCGACTGGATGGCCAGGCGCTGCACCACATCGTCGTCGTAGTACTGGATCTCGATGGGCTTGAGGCCTGCAGCGAGGTTCTGCTTGTTCCAGCGCAGCAGGATCTGCTCCTGGTTCGTGCTGGCCGTCACGATGAGCTTCAGGCCCGCGATGTCCTTCGGTTCCTTGATGGGCCCGAGCTTGCTGTCCGACTTCACGTAGATGCCCAGCTGGTCGTTGCGGTAGGTCGAGAAGTCGAACTTCTCCTTGCGCTCCTCGGTCACGGTCACGTTGGACACCACCACGTCGAACTTGCCCGACTGCAGGCCCAGCGGCCAGTCGGCCCATGCGGTGGACACCAGCTCCAGCTTGCGCCCCAGGCTGTCGGCCACGAGCTGCGCGATGTCGGGCGCGTTGCCCACGGGCGTTTTCGTGTCGGTGGCGTAGGCCGCGAACGGCAGCCGGCCGGTGGTGGTGCCCACGACGAGCACGCCTTCCTTGAGGAACTTGAAGTCCTTCGCGAGCCGCACGGCCTCGTCGATCTTCTGCGCGCGCGGGCGGCCCGGCTGTTCGGGGCTCAGGTCGGGCGCCGGGGCGGTCTGGGCCGTCGCGGCGATCGGCAGCAATGCGGCCAGGAGAACGGACAGGAGAAGGCGTCGATGGGTCATGAAAGCGGTCGGTTTGAAAAATGGGGAAGGGAAAAAACTCAGAGCACCTTGGCCAGGAACTCGGCCGTGCGCGGATGCCTCGGCGCGTTGAACACCTGCTCGGGCGTGCCGGTCTCGAGGATGCGGCCCTGCTCCATGAAGACCACGGTGTCGGCCACCTCGCGGGCGAATCCGATCTCGTGCGTCACGATGACCAGCGTGGTGCCGGAGCTCGCGAGCTCCTCGATCACCGCGAGCACCTCGCCCACGAGCTCGGGGTCGAGCGCCGAGGTGGGCTCGTCGAACAGCAGCACCTTGGGCTTGAGCGCCAGGGCCCGCGCGATCGCCACGCGCTGCTGCTGGCCGCCCGAGAGCTGGCGCGGGTAGGCGTCCTTGCGGTCGGCCAGGCCGACGCGGGCCAGCAGGTCGGTGGCCAGCGCCTCGGCCTCGGCGCGCGGCAGGCCGCGCACCGACTGCGGCGCCTCGACGATGTTCTCCTGCACCGTGAGGTGCGGGAACAGGTTGAAGTTCTGGAACACCATGCCCACGTCGACACAGCGCGCGAGGATGTCTTTCTCGTGCAGCTCGTACAGCGTGTCGGCGTCGCGCCGGTAGCCGATGAGTTCGCCGTCGATGGCAATGAAGCCGTCGTCCACGCGCTCCAGGTGGTTGATGGTGCGCAGCAGCGTCGACTTGCCCGAGCCCGAGGGGCCGAGGATCACGGTGACGCTGCCACGCGGCGCGGTGAAGGTCACGTCGTCGAGCACCTGCAGCGCGCCGAAACGCTTGGACACACCGTGGATCGTCACCTCGCCGCCGGGGGCGCGCGAGCCGTTCCAGCGCGGCACCTGCGCGGGCGCCGGCACCGGTGCCGACACGGGCACCACGGCCGGCGCCCTGCCCCGCGCCCACAGCCCGTGCACCACGCCGCCCAGCCACGAGCGCGGCGCATGGCGCAGCGCCCCGCGCGAGAAATGCCGCTCGATGTAGTGCTGCGCCACCGACAGCACGGTGAGGATCACGAGGTACCACACGGTCGCCACCATGAGCAGCGGAATCACTTCCAGGTTGCGCCGGTAGATGATCTGGATCGTGTAGAACAGCTCGGGCAGCGCCAGGATGTAGAGGTTCGAGGTGCCCTTGGCCAGCCCGATGATGTCGTTGAAGGCCGTGGGCAGGATGCTGCGCATGGCCTGCGGCAGCACGATGCGCGAGGCCTGGCGGCGGCGCGAAAGGCCCAGCGCGGCAGCCGCTTCCAGCTGCCCCTGGTCCACCGACAAAATGCCCCCGCGCACGATCTCCGAGGCAAAGGCCGCCTGGTTCAGCGTGAGGCCCAGCAGCGCCGCCACGAAGGGGCTGATGAGCTGCGTGGTCGGGTACGAGAAGAAGGTCAGGTCGGTGAACGGCACGCCCAGCGACACGGTCTCGTACAGGTAGCCCAGGTTGTTGATGATCAAGAGCAGCACGATCACCGGCACCGAACGGAAGAGCCAGGTGAACACCCAGGCCAGCCGCGCCAAGAGCGGCGAGCGCGACACCCGCGCCAACGCCAGCCCCGTGCCGAAGAAGAAGCCCAGCACCGCGCCCAGCGCCGTGAGCAGCAGCGTGCGGCCCAGCCCGGCCAGCACCGGCTCCGAGAAGAACCACTGCGCGAACACCGGCCAGCCCCAGCGCGGGTTGGTGAGCACCGAATGCAGCACGAGGCCGATCACCGCCACCGCGAAGATGGTGCCGACGGTGCGCGCCGGGTAGGTCGCGGGGACGATGCGAAAGTGCGAGTAGTCGCCCTTGGCGGGCGGTGCCGCATCGCTGCGGCGCAGGGGTGCCGTGGGGGTACGAGGCTCTGGACCGGCGTCGAGCACGGTGGTCGTGTTCATCGCGATACCGCCCCGCTCAGTGCGGCGCCCGCGCGGCCTTGCGTGGCCCATTGCGCCAGGTGCTTCTCGAACGGCAGCTTGCGCGGCGTCTCGGGATCGGCGTCGTCCGTGAACAGCGCCGTGTAGCCATGGCTGCGGTACAGGCCCACGGCCTCGGGCTGGCGAAAGCCGGTCGTGAGGTAGATGCGTTCGTAGCCCTGGCGCAGCACCTGCGCCTCCAGCTCGGCCAGCACGCGGCTTGCGAGGCCCTGGCGGCGCAGCGCGCCGTGCGTCCACACGCGCTTGAGCTCGGCAGTGCGCTCGTCGTGGCGCATGAAGGCGCCACCGCCGATCGCCACGCCGTCGCGCAGCAGCAGCACGAAGTTGCCGTGCGGCGGCGCGAACACCTCGGGCGGGTAGCGGTCGATCTCGCGCGGTGCACCGGGCTCGCGCAGCACGTCGCCGTAGCGGCTGTCGTACTCGAAGGTGAGGCCTTCGATCAACGGCCGGGCCAAGGGGTCCAGCGGCGTGGTGTAGAGAAACTGTTCGCTCATGGGGTGGTTTCCTGGGTGTCGCCGTCGGCGGAAAGAAAGCGCTCGGCCAGCCGGGCCCAGTACACGGCCGCGGGCGCGAGGATCGCGTCGTTGAAGTCGTAGCGCGGGCTGTGCAGCGAGGCGCTTTCGCCATTGCCGAAGAACACGTAGCTGCCGGGGCGCGCCTGCAGCATGTAGGCGAAGTCTTCGCTGGCCGTGCGCGGGCGGAAGGCCGGGTCGACGCGCTGCGTGCCGAAGGTGTCCAGCGCCACGGCGCGCGCGAAGGCGGTTTCTTCGGCATGGTTGACCACCGGCGGAAAGCCAGGCCGGTAGTCGACCTCGGCCTGCGCGCCGAAGCTCTCGGCCTGCGCCCGCGCCAGGGCGGGAATGCGCTGCGCCAGCAGCGCGCGCACCTCGGGCTTGAACGAACGCGCCGTGAGCTTGAGCTCGACCGTGTTCGGAATCACGTTGGAAGCCTCGCCGCCGTGGATGGAGCCCACCGTGACCACGCCCATGTCCAGCGGATCGACGTTGCGCGACACCACGGTCTGCAGCGCCGCGATCAGGTGCGCGCTCGCAACCACGGGGTCGACCGTCTCGTGCGGCTGCGCGCCGTGGCCGCCCTTGCCGCGCACCGTGATGTGCGCCTGGTCGATGGCCGCCATCGCGGGCCCGGTGACGCAGCCCACGTGCCCTGCCCCCACGCCGGGCCAGTTGTGCAGGCCGAAGACGGCCTCGCACGGGAAGCGCGTGAACAGGCCCTCGTCGATCATCTTCTTCGCACCCGCGCCGAGTTCTTCGGCGGGCTGGAAGATCAGGTGCAGCGTGCCGTGAAAGGCACCCGTCTCGGCCAGGAAGCGCGCCGCCGCGAGCAGGATCGCCGTGTGGCCGTCGTGGCCGCAGGCATGCATCACGCCCGCGTTCTCGCTCGCATACGGCAGGCCCGTGGCTTCCTGGATCGGCAGCGCGTCCATGTCAGCGCGGATGCCGAGGCTGCGCCCCGGCCCGCGCCGCAGCGTGCCCACCACGCCGGTGCCGGCGAGGCCGGTCGTGACCTCGTAGCCCCAGGCCGCGAGCCGCTCGGCCACGAGCGCCGAGGTGCGGTGCTCCTTGAACGACAGCTCGGGGTGCTGATGGATGTCGCGCCGCAGCGCAATGAATTCATCGCCGTAGCCGGCAATGGTGGATTCGACGCGGTGGATGTCCTTGAGGGCCGGTCGTGGCAGCGCGGCGCCCATCAGGCGGCCTTGCGCTCGGCGGTGGCGCCGCCCTGCGGCGCGGCATGGCGGCTCGCCTTGCGCGGCAGGCCCAGGTGGTCGCGCAGGGTCTGGCCGGGCAGCGTGCGCTGGTAGCGACCGCGCGCCTCCAGCGCAGGAATCACGAACTCGATGAAGTCGTCCAGGCCCTGCCCCAGCACCGGGAAACCGAGGATGAAGCCGTCGGCCGCGCCCTCGTCCACCCAGCGGATGATCTCGTCGGCGATGCGCTCGCCCGTGCCCACGAACTGCGTGCGCGGCGTGGCGACTTCGAGCGCCACCTCGCGCAGCGTCTGGCCCTTGGCTTTCGCATTGGCCTTGATGCGGTCGGTGGTTGAGCGGAAGCTGTTGCGGCCGATCTCGCCCAGTTCGGGGAACGGCGCGTCGAGCGGGTACTGGCTGAAGTCGTGGTGGTCGAAGAAGCGGCCCAGGTAAGCCAATGCTTCCTCCACCGTCAGCAGTGCGCGGATGGCGAGGTACTTGGCCTCGGCCTCCGCCTCGGTGGCGGCGACCACGGGGCCGATGCCCGGGAAGATCTTCACGTCGCCGGCCTGCCGCCCCTGCGCCACGGCGCTGGCCTTCACCTGCCTGAGGAAGGCGCGCGTGTCTTCGAGCGAGGGCGAATGCGTGAACACCGCGTCGGCGTACTTGCCCGCGAGGCCGATGCCCGCGTCCGACGAACCAGCCTGGAAGATCACGGGCTGGCCCTGCGGCGAGCGTTGGATGTTCAGCGGCCCCGCCACCTGGAAGAAGCGGCCCTTGTGGTCCAGCGTGTGCAGCTTGTCGCGGTCGAAGAAGCGGCCGCTCTCGCGGTCGCGCACGAAGGCGTCGTCGTCCCAGCTGTCCCACAGGCCCTGCGTCACGGCCAGGTACTCGTCGGCGATCTCGTAGCGCAGCGCGTGCTCGGGGTGGGCGCGGCTGTAGTTCTTGGCGCTGCCTTCGAGCGGCGTGGTCACCACGTTCCAGCCCGCGCGCCCGCCGCTGATGAGGTCCAGCGAGGCGAACTGCCGCGCCACCGTGAACGGGTCGCTGTACGAGCTGGAGATGGTGCCCGCCAGGCCGATCTTCGAGGTGACGGCGGCCAGCGCCGAGAGGATCGAGATCGGCTCGAAGCGGTTGAGGAAGTGCGGGATCGACTTCTCGTTGATGTAGAGCCCGTCGGCCACGAACGCGAAGGCGATGCCCGCGGCCTCGGCCTTCTGCGCGCTGCGGATGAAGAAGTCGAGGTTGACGCTGGCATCGGCCGGGCCGCCCGGGTGCTTCCAGGCATTCATGTGGCTGCCGGCCCCTTGCAGCATGACGCCGAACTGGATGTTGCTCATGACGATCGTTCTTGTGATGGGAAAGGAAGGAAGAAGGAGTTCAGGCCAGTGCGGGTTCGCGGGCCTGCGCCAGCAGCTCGACCGCCGTGGCGCGCGCGCCGAAGTCCGCCACCGGGATGTCGATCACGAACTCCTCGATGCCGTGGCGCGCGCTGAGGGCCTCGAGCGCGTCGCGCACCTCGTCGCCGGTGCCGGCAATGACGTGCGGGCGCCGCTCCTCGGTGCGGTAGTCGCTGGCGCCGGCCTGCCGCGCGAACTCGGCGGCGGCTTCGAGGCTGGGCAGGTTCACGCTCTGGCCCGTGGGCAAGGTCACGCGGAAGCTGCGCAGCGCGCCCACGCGCTCGGCGGCCTCGTCGTGCGTTTCGGCGGCGAAGGCGAACAGCGCGAGCAGCGGCGCGCGGCCGGTCGCGCCGCGGTAGGCGTCGATCGATTGCTCGATGTTCACGGGGTCGCCGTTGAAGTGACCCGCATAGACGAACTGCCAACCCAGCCGCGCCGCGAGCAGCGCGCTCTCGGGGCTGCCGCCGAGCAGCACGCGCTGCGGCGCCACCGGCGGGAACGGCGTGGCCACGGCGCCGGCCAGCGCATGGTCGGCGGTCACGCCGTCGTGCAGGAACGCATCGAGCTCCTGCAGGCGCGCTTCGAAGTCGAGGGCCTTCGCCTTCACCGGGTCGTGCAGCGATTGCAGCGCCTTGCTGGTCAGCGGCAGCCCGCCCGGCGCCTTGCCGATGCCCAGGTCGACGCGGCCCGGCGCCAGCGAGGCCAGCACCTTGAAGGTCTCCGCCACCTTGAAGGGGCTGTAGTGCTGCAGCATGACGCCGCCGGTGCCGATGCGGATGCGCGAGGTCTTCGCGAGCAGATGCGAGGCCAGCACCTCGGGCGCCGAGCCGGCGTAGGTGCGGTTGCCGTGGTGCTCGGCCAGCCAGTAGCGGCGGTAGCCCAGCCGCTCGGCGCGCCGGGCCAGCGCGATGGTGTGCTGGAACGCCTGCGCGGCATCGGCACCTTCGGGGATCAGGCTCTTGTCGAGCAAGGAGAGCGAGTAGGACACGGTGTTCGGCGATGGCGCAATGGAAGCGGGTGTGCTTCAAATTCTGCGAGCCATCGCACGGGCCGTTTGCGCTGAATTCCTCTATCGATATCTGGAATCTGCGGGGTCGCGCGGCTCACCAGGCATAGGGCAACAGCGCCGCCACGGCCGTGGCGTGCAGCCGCCTGCGCACGCGCAGCGGCACATGGCCATGCGGTGCGCGGCGTGCCACTTCATGCGGCGACGCCGGCGCGATGCACCAGGCGATGGCGGTCAGCGCGAGGACGTGGCGGGCCTGTGCGGCCGGGGATGAAGAGGCGACGGTGTGCAGTGGCATGGCGGGCGGTTTCTCTGGTTCGATGCCGCCGATTCTGCGAAGCGCACCCGCTGTTGCCAACGACGGATTGCGAATGTCCTGATGCGGTTTGCATCGCATCCGCGCGCCCAAAGGTGTTGCCTCGCGCCCCCCGCGATGGCTACGATGGGCGCGCAACCACCCAAGGAGCAACCGCCATGTCGAACCATGTCTACAAGTCGCTCGAGCTGACGGGCTCGTCCAAGACCAGCATCGAGGACGCGGTGCAGACCGCCATCGCGAAGGCGAACGAGACGGTGCGCAACATCCAGTGGTTCACCGTCACCGAGACGCGCGGCCATGTGGTCGACGGCAAGGTCGCGCACTGGCAGGTGACGGTGAAGATCGGCTTCACGCTCGAGTAGCCGCAACGCGGCCTTGACGGGTCAGGCGCGCAGCGCCGAGGTGCCGTCGTAGATATAGCGGCGCGACCACGGGAGCGTGCTTGCCGCTCTGCCTGCCTTGCGCCCGACGATCTGGTAGATCGCCACGTCGTCGTTCTCGAAGGCATAGGCGCAGCCCGCAAGGTAGATGCGCCAGATGCGGAATTTTTCTTCGTCGACGAGCGCGCGCGCCTCGTCGGCATGGGCCTCGTAGGCGTCGCTCCAGTGGCGCAGCGTCTGCGCGTAGTGGCGGCGCAGGTTCTCCACGTCGAAGGCTTCGAGCCCGCCCTGCTGCATGGCCTGCAACGCGAGGCTGATGTGCGGCAGCTCGCCGTTGGGGAACACGTAGCGGTCGATGAAGTCGCCGCCGCCGTACGACACGCCGCCGCCCTCGGGGTCGGACGAGGTGATGCCGTGGTTCATGACGATGCCGTCGTCGGCCAGCAGCTGTTGCACGCGCTTGAAGTACTCGGGCAGGTTCTTGCGGCCCACGTGCTCGAACATGCCGACGCTGGTGATGCGGTCGAACTGGCCGGTCACGTCGCGGTAGTCCTGCAGGCGGATCTCGATGCGGTCTTGCAGGCCGGCGGCCTTCACGCGCTCGGTCGCCAGGTCGAACTGGTTCTGCGACAGCGTCACGCCCACGCAGCGCGCGCCGAACTTCTGCGCCGCGCGGATCACCAGCGCACCCCAGCCGCAGCCGATGTCGAGCAGCGTCTGGCCCGGCTTGAGTTCGATCTTGGTGAGGATGTGGTCGATCTTCTTCAGCTGCGCGGTGGCCAGGTCTTCGTCGCCGTTCTCGAAGTAGGCGCACGAATAGACCATGTTCGCGTCCAGCCAGAGTTGGTAGAACGCGTTCGACACGTCGTAGTGGTACTCGATGGATTTCCTGTCCGACGACTTGGTGTGCGCGAAGTAGCGGGCCATGCTTTGCAGCGCGCCGCCGGGCTTGTCGAGCGAGGTCTTCGCCAGGCCGTAGGCGATGTCGATCACGTCGCTGAGCTTGCCTTCGATGTCGATCTTGCTCTTGACGTAGGCCTCGCCCAGGTTGTCGAGCGTGGGCTGCAGCATCAGCGACAGCGCCGCGGGCGATTTCACGTGCAGCGTGACCGCCGGCCCGCTGAAGTCACCGAAGTCGTAGGACTGGCCGTCCCACAAGGTGAGCCGCGCGGGCAGGTTGGCCCGTGCGCGGACCGCGGCGCTCCACTGCGCCAGCTTCTTTTCCCAAAGCATGCATCTCTCCGAGTTGTTGAGTAGTCCCGCCTCCACGGGCGGACGGGTGCTGCAGCGAACAAAACGATAGCGAGAATTTGCGAAACCTGCATTTCCACGACGACGCAAGAAATCGCGGCAGGTGCTATGTTGAAAGACCCCTCGCGCGGGGCCCGGGCGGCCTACGCGGCTTCCATCGAGGTCGCGTCGTTGCCGGCCTCGCCGAGCCAGCGGCGCTTGTCGCGCAGCGGCGGCGCGCCGAACATGCGACCGTACTCGCGCGCGAACTGCGAAGGGCTTTCGTAGCCCACGTTGTGCGCGGCGCTGGCCACGTCGGTGCCGGCGATCAGCATCTGGCGGCGCGCCTCCTGCAGGCGCAGCTGCTTCTGGTACTGCAGCGGGCTCATCGCCGTCACGGCCTTGAAGTGGTGGTGGAACGACGACACGCTCATGTGCACCGCGCGCGCCATGTCTTCCACGCGCAGTGACTGCGCGTAGTTGGTGCGCAGCGCGCTGATGGCTTTGGCGATGCGCTGCGTGTGGCTGTCGTGCAGCGCGATCTGGCGCAGCCGCGCGCCCTCGCCGTTCACCAGCAGCCGGTACATGATCTCGCGCTTGATGAGCGGCGCCATGATCGGAATGTCTTCGGGCGTATCGAGCAGCCGCAGCAGGCGCAGCACGGGCTCCAGCACCGGCATGGCGATGCGGTTCACGTACATGCCGCGCGAGGCCGGCGCGTTGGCCTTGGCCGGCAGCTTCTCGTCGCCGATGAGGTCGCCGATCTCGTCGAGCGCCAGCTCCAGCCGCACGCCCAGGTAGGGCTCGTTCTCGCTGGTCACGCACACCTGGCCGCACACCGGCAGGTCGACCGAGGTGACGAGGTAGTTCATGGGGTCGTACACGTAGATGTCGTCGCCCACGATGATCCGCTTGGAGCCCTGCGCGATGAGGCCCAGCGCCGGCGTCGCGAAGCCGTGCTTGGGGCCGTCGGGCTTGCTGATGCAGTGCACCTGCAGGCCGGGCACGGCGCATTCGACCGTGCCGTCCTGCCCGCGCGTGATGTGGCGGATGAGCTGCACCAGCTCTTCGCGGGCGGCATCGAGTTCGGGTTCCAGCGGCATCGGCATGGCGAGGACGGTGGCGGTGTCGGGGGTTTCATCAGACATGGGTAGGCCTCTGACAAAGGGGAGCGGCCGCGGTGGCGGCCATGGAGGATTGGGCTGCCCGCAGCTTAGCGTCGCATCCTCCTCTCTGCACCGCCCCGGCACGAGGTCTGGAGAAATAGGCAAAGACTTTGCAGAAACGCGCTCGCCCGCCGGGGCGCGCCGGCGGGATACTTTTTCGCAACCGCCGGCCATTCGTCACGCCGGACGGCCCCTCCCCACCCAAAGGACAACTTTCGATGCAATACCGCCAATTCGGCCGCACCGGCCTCCTGGTTTCCGAACTCTGCCTCGGCACGATGACCTTCGGCGGCGCGCCGGGCATCTGGGACCACATCGGCCAGCTGCAGCAAGGCGAGGCCGAAGGCCTCATCGCCCGCTCGCTCGACGTCGGCATCAACTTCCTCGACACGGCCGACGTGTACTCCGAGGGCCTCTCCGAAACCATCACCGGCCAGGCGCTGAAGAACCTGAAGGTGCCGCGCGACCGCGTGGTGGTCGCGACCAAGGTGCTGGGCGAAACCGGCAGCAAGGGCGTGAACTCGGCCGGCGCCTCGCGCTACCACATCATGGACGGCGTGAAGGCCAGCCTGAAGCGGCTGCAGCTGGACCACATCGACCTGTACCAGATCCACGGCATCGACCCGATCACGCCCATCGAGGAAACGGTGCGCGCGCTCGACGACCTCGTGCGCCAGGGCCACGTGCGCTACGTGGGCGTGTCGAACTGGGCCGCGTGGCAGATCGCCAAGGCACTGGGCATCGCCGAGCGCGACCGGCTGGCGCGCTTCGAGTCGCTGCAGGCCTACTACACCGTGGCCGGGCGCGACCTGGAACGCGAGCTGGTGCCGATGCTGCGCAGCGAGCAGCTCGGCCTGATGGTCTGGAGCCCGCTGGCCGGCGGCCTGCTCAGCGGCAAGGTCGACCGCCACACCGCCACCGCGCAAGGCAGCCGCCGCGCGAGCTTCGACTTTCCGCCGGTGAACGTGGAGCGCGCCTACGACTGCATCGACCTCATGCGCCAGTTCGCCGAACCGCGCGGCGTGTCGGTGGCGCAGATCGCGCTGGCCTGGCTGCTGCACCAGCCGGTGGTGACCAGCGTGATCGTCGGCGCCAAGCGCATCGACCAGCTGGACGACAACATCGCCGCCACCGAGGTGCGGCTCACGGCCGACGAACTCGCGGCGATCGACAAGGCCAGCGCGCTGGCGCCCGAGTACCCGGGCTGGATGCTCGCGCGCCAGGGCGGCGTGCGCGCCCAGCGGCTGGCCGATTCAGGCCGTCGCGGCTGACACGAGCGGGGCCTCGGTGCGACGCGCGGCATGGGCCGCGCTGGCCCGCAGCGCGCGCAGGTCGAGGTGCTCGGCGGCCTGCGCCGCCGAGGGCTCTGCCAGGTGCGGCACCACGCCCAGCAGCGGCGCACCGAGCCGGGCGCGCAGCGTCTGCAGGTTGCCTTCGGGCGACAGCATCTGCGGCTCGACCACGCTCGCGACCCAGCCCGCGAGCACCAGCCCGCGCGCGCGGATCGCCTCTGCGGTGAGCAGCGCATGGTTGAGGCAGCCCAGCCGCAGCCCGACCACGAGGATCACGGGCAGGCCCAGCGCCACCGCGAGGTCGGCGGTGTCCAGGTCGTCGCCCAGCGGTACGCAGAAGCCGCCCACGCCTTCCACCACCACCGCATCGGCCTGCGCCGACAGCCGCTCGAAGGCATCGAGCAGCACGGGCAGCGCGACCTGCACGCCCTCTTCCCGCGCCGCCAGGTGCGGCGACATCGGCGCCTTCAGCACGTAGGGGCAGCGCCAGGCCAGCGGCGCGGCCACGTTGCCGGCCGCCTGCAGGCGCTCGACGTCTTCGTTGCGCCATTCGCCGTCGATGGCATCGAGCCCCGCCGCCACCGGCTTCATGCCGACCGCGCGCAGGCCCGAGGCGGCCAGCAGCGCGAGCATGGCGCTGCTCACCAGCGTCTTGCCCACGCCGGTGTCGGTGCCGGTGACGAACCAGCGGCGCTGTGTGGCTGCCGCCGCCGTCGTCATGCGGCCTCCGGCCACGGTTCGGCCAGGGCCTCGCCCAGCGCGCCGATGAGCCGCGCCACGTCGGCCTCGGTGTGGCTGGCCGACAACGCGATGCGCAGCCGCGCGGTGCCGGCGGGCACCGTGGGCGGACGGATCGCGCCCACGCGCAGGCCGTGGGCGTCGAGCCGTTCCATCGTCTGCATGGCGCGCGCGTTGTCGCCCACGATGAGCGGCTGGATCGCGGTCGGCGAATCGGCCAGCCAGGCGCTGCCGTCGGCCGGCAGCACCTGCCTGAGGCCGCTGCGCAGCTGGGTGATGCGGGCGCGCAGCTGGGCGCGACGGCGCATGCCCTCCTCGCCTTCGATGAGCGCCAGGCTGGTGAGCAGCGCATGCGCCACCGCCGGCGGCGCGGCCGTGGTGAAGATGTAGGGCCGCGCGCGCTGCACCAGGAAGTCGATCACCGTGCGGTGCGCCGCCACGAAGGCGCCCGACACGCCGGCTGCCTTGCCCAGCGTGCCGATCAGCACCAGACGCTCCGAGCGCAGCGCCAGCGCCTGCAGCGCGCCGCGCCCGGTGGCGCCGAGCACGCCGAAGCCGTGCGCGTCGTCGATCACCAGCCAGGCGTCGTGCTGCTCGGCCAGCGCGAGCAGGCCCGCCACCGGGGCGATGTGGCCGTCCATGCTGAAGACGGCGTCGCTCACGATGATCTTGACCGGCGCGTCGCAGGCGGCCAGCTGCGCGTCGAGCGCCTGCAGGTCGCAGTGCGGGTAGCGCTCCACGCGGGCGCGGGCCAGCCGCGCGCCGTCGATCAGCGAGGCGTGGTTCAGCGTCTCCGAGAAGATCACCGCCTCGCCGTCGCCCAGCGCCGACAGCACCGCCAGGTTGGCCATGTAGCCGGTGCAGAAGAACAGGCTGCGCGCCTCGGGAATATGCGGCGCCATCCATTCGCCCAGCCGCTCCTCGAGCTGCGCATGGGCGCGCGAGTGGCCCAGGATCAGGTGCGAGCCGCCGCTGCCCGTGCCGTAGCGCGCCGCGCCTTCGGCCAGCGCCTCGGCCAGCGCGGGGTGCGCGGCCAGGCCCAGGTAGTCGTTGCTGCTGAAGCCGAGCATGGTGCGCGGCGCGGTGGCGCCGGCCAGCGTGAGGATCTGCTCGGGCGCGCAGGCGGTCTCGGCGATCTGCCGGCGGCGGCGCAGCGAGCGCGCGTCGAGCGCGGTGATCTCGTCCTGCAGGCGTTCAAGCAAGCGCAGCATCGAGGGCTCCTTCGTTGGCGGTGGCGCCGGATGCGGTGGTGACGGCTTCGAGCGTCGCGAGCGTGCCGTCCACCAGTTGATCGATCTCGTGGTCGGCGATGGCGTACGGCGGCATCAGGTACACGGTCGCGCCGATGGGCCGCATCAGCAGGCCGTGGTCGCGCGCCGCGAGATGAAAGCGCTCGGCAAAACGCGCGCCGGGCTCGCGCACGTCGAAGGCCGTGATCATTCCGCGCTGGCGCAGGCGGTCGACCGCCTGGCCGGCAAGCCCCTCGCGCAGCCGCGCCAGCAGGCGCGCGGCGCGGTCCTGGTTGCGGTTCAGCGCGTCTTCCTGCTCGAACAGATCGAGCGTGGCGAGCGCCGCGCGGCAGGCCAGCGCGTTGCCGGTGTAGGAATGCGAGTGCAAAAAGCTGCGCGCGGCATCGTCGTCGACGAAGCCCTGGTAGATGGCCTCGCGCGTCATCACCAGTGCCAGCGGCAGGTAGCCGCCGCTGATGCCCTTCGACAGGCACAGGAAGTCGGGCCAGATGCCGGCCTGCTCGCAGGCGAAGAAGGTGCCGGTGCGTCCGCAGCCGACCGCGATCTCGTCGGCGATCAGGTGCACGCCGAAGCAGTCGCACAGCGCGCGCACGCGGCGCAGGTAGGCTGGGTCGTGCATCGCCATGCCGGTGGCGCACTG
Organism: Variovorax sp. GW460-12-1-14-LB1; assembly: GCF_059423605.1. Taxonomy (NCBI): domain Bacteria; kingdom Pseudomonadati; phylum Pseudomonadota; class Betaproteobacteria; order Burkholderiales; family Comamonadaceae; genus Variovorax; species Variovorax sp. GW460-12-1-14-LB1. Next base: position 110,726 of record NZ_JBWKYF010000009.1, on the reverse strand, counting down.
CACCAGCGGCTCGACGATGACGGCGGCGATGCTGTCGTGCTGCGCGGCCAGGAGCGCCTCGAGCTCGTCGGCGGCGCGGTTCGCCACCGCGGCGGCGTCTTCGCCAGGCCGGGCGGCACGCGCGTCGGGCGAGGCCACGAGGTGCGCGCTGGCGAGCAGCGGCGCGTAGGCGTCGCGGAACACGGGCACGTCGGTGACGTGCAGCGCGCCCAGCGTCTCGCCGTGGTAGCCGCCGCGCAGCGCCACGAAGCGGCGCTTGCCGGCGCGGCCCGCGTTGCGCCAGGCGTGGAAGCTCATCTTGAGCGCGATCTCCACCGCCGAGGCGCCGTCGGAGGCATAGAAGCAATGGCCCAGCGCATGGCCCGTGAGCGCCGCCAGCCGCTCGGCCAGCTCGACCGCCGGCGCGTGCGTGCAGCCGGCGAGCATCACATGCGGCAGCGTGTCCAGCTGCGCCTTCAACGCGGCGTTGATCGCCGGGTGCGCGTGGCCGAACAGGTTGACCCACCACGAACTGGTGGCGTCGAGGTAGCGCCGGCCTTCGTGGTCGGTCAGCCAGACGCCCTCGCCGCGCGCGATGGGCAGCGGCGGCGCCACGTCGAGGCGGATGCTCTGGGTGCAGGGGTGCCAGACGTGGCGGCGGCTGCGCTGTTGCCAGTCGGCGTTGGCATTGGCGGCATCGGCACCTGCGGCGGCTGGCGCGGTCGTGGGGGAGAAAACGTTCGAGGGAGGCACCCGCGCGTTCCTTTCTGGAGGGCAAGGCGGCGGATCGTATCGACGCGAACGCACCCCGGCAAACGCCCGGAACGCGTGCGAAAAGAAGGCGGAATGACCGAGGTTGGGCGGTGTAGCGCGTGCGTTCAGGCCAACGTCGCGCAAGCTGGCGACTTCGTGCGGGGCCGCGCCGGCGCGGGGCCGACGCAAGTTGTCCGGCTGCCGTCACAGATGGCGAAGGAATGTCCGCTTTTCAGGGTGTGCGGTGGGTGGACTCCGCTTTTCGGACAGAAGATATGGCTGGTATTCGCAACCGGCTTCAGCCGCGCTTCTCGGCGTTGTGCTTGCGTGTGGCGGCGCCCTTCTTCGCGGAGGCCGAGCGTTCGGCGGCGGTGCGGTTCGCCGCGGCGGCGCCACCGAGGCGCCCGCCCTTGCGCGAGGGCCCGTGGTTCTCGGCCTTGCCGCGGCCCGAACCGCTCTTCTTGCCGCCGCCGGCCTCGGCATTCACCGTGGCCCAGGCGCGGCGCTCGGCCTCGCCCTTGGCCACGCCGCGGTGCTCGTAGCCTGCTTCGATGTGCCCGGCCTTGCGTTTCTGCTTGTCCGTGTAGGACGACTTGTCGCCTCTTGGCATGTCTGCGCTCCTTCAATCAAATGGGATGAAAGAAGCCTTCATGCTGGCCGCCCGTGCGGCGCCATGGGTCGGAAGAGGCAGGCGCTGCGCGTCAGCGCAGTCTGTCGTGCGGGCTCAGGCCGACAACACGTTCGCGAGGTCGGTCTTCAGGGCCGTGGCGCGCTCCGGGGCCCGCGCGAGCCCCGCCTCGACCAGCGCCTGTGCCCGTGCGCTGTCGCCCAGGTGCATCGCGATCCGTGCGAAGTGCAAGGCGGTGCGCGCATGGATCTGGTGCGGGTCGGTCTCTTGCAGCATCTGTTCGAAGCTCTGCGGATAGCTGCCATGCCGTGCGAAGAAGGCACGCCCCGGCCCTTCCCACTCGCTCACGATGAATTCGACGTTTTCTTCGGCCTGTTCTTTCGTCTCGCCATAGGCCCATCCGAACGCGGCGCCGGGCGGTGGGTCCAGGCGGTCGCGGAACACGCAGTGCGATTCTTCGAGCGCCTCGGACGCCACCGGCGTTCCGCCCTCGGGCGGCAAGAAGTCCAGGTGCGCGCCGAGGTTCAGGTAGCAGGCCTTGCCGCCGCTCGCACCCTGCACGTTGAACACGTGGATCACCGGCCCGTCGATGCGCCGCAGCGTCTGGCCCGAACCCTGGAAGCCTTCGGCCTTGAGCACGGGAAAGAGGTGCTGCGTGAGCAGCTTGAGGAAGGTGGTGCGGTTCATGGCGCGCGGGGTCTCCGGGTACGCAAGGTGATCGAATAACGCAGGCCCTCGGTCGGGGCGATGGCATGTTGCCATGCCCAGCGCGCCGGCCCGCGCAGCAGGTACACGGAGCGCGGCTCGACGAGGACGTCGAGCGCGGCCGGCCCCGACGCGGGCGCGCCAGGCACATACGGCCGGAACTGCATCACCGCGTCGCCGTGCAGCGAGACGCCGACGATGTCCTCGAAGTCGGGCACGTCGCGGTGCCAGCCCAGCGGCGTGCCGGGGCGGTACTCGGCGATCAGCACGTGGGTGAGGTCTTCGGGCGCCAGGCCGGCCCAGGCGGCCGCCTTCGCGCGCAGCGGGTGCAGCGCCTCGGGCAGCGGCGCGCCGGGCTTGAGGCGGTTCGTGTCGAAGTCGTAGCTGCCGCCGAAGCTGGTGCCGCGCCGGCGGGCCGTGTATTCCTTGTAGCGCATCTCCTTGAGCGGCAGGCCCTGCACGATGCGCAGCAGGCCGGCCTCCTCGTCGCGCGACAGGAACGCGGCTTCGTAGCGCAGGCCCTCGATGGCCGCCACGGGCGCCTCGCCGAACAGGTCGGGCTGGCCGGCGTGCTCAAGGCGTCGGGTGGCGCGCATCGCCTTCCCCGGCCTGCCCGACCTCCCCGGCCAGTTGCACATGCCACCAGCGCGGCAGCAGCTCGCGGATCTCGGCGCGCGCAAAGCGGTCGTCGAGCAGGTGCAGCACGCCCGTGTCGGCCTCGGTGCGGATCACGCGGCCGGCGGCCTGCACCACCTTCTGCAGGCCGGGGTAGAGGTAGGTGTACTCGTAGCCCTTGCCGAAACGCGACTGCATGCGCTCGCGCGTGATCTCGTTGAGTTCGTTGTATTGCGGCAGCCCCAGGCTCGCGACGAAGGCGCCGATGAGCCGGCTGCCCGGCAGGTCGATGCCTTCGCCGAAGGCGCCGCCGAGCACGGCGAAGCCGATGCCCTGCCCGCCTTCTTCGAAGCGCGCCACGAAATCGTGGCGGTCGGTTTCGCGCATGCCGCGCGTCTGCGTCCACACGGGCACGCCGGGGTGGCGCAGCGAGAACGCGGCGCAGGCCTTGTCCAGGTAATCGAAGCTGCTGAAGAAGGCCAGGTAGTTGCCGGGCAGGCGTTCGAACTGCGCGCCGATGATGTCCGTCACATGGCGCAGCGAGCCGGCGCGGTCGCGAAAGCGCGTGGAGACGCCGGTCGCCACCTCGACGCGCAGCTGCTGGCCGCGAAACGGCGATTCGACGTCGAGCAGCGCCGTGTCTTCGGGCAGCCCGAGCGCATCGCGGTAGAACGCGAACGGCGCGAGCGTGCCCGAGAAGCAGGTGACCGACACCGCATCGGCAAAGCGGCCTTCGAGGAAGGGCCCGGGCACGAGGTTGCGGATGGCCAGGCCGCGCTGTTCCTGCGTGGCGCCCAGCGTGCGCTCGAACACCGAGTGGTCGTCGAAGACCTCGGCCAGCCGCGCGAAGTGCAGTGCGTCGAAGAAGAAGCGCTGCAGCGGCCCCTGCGCCGCGTCGGGCGTGGCGGCGAAGTGCTCGGCCATCGCGGTGTTGGCGGCCTGCAGCGTGCGCAGGAAGCGCTCGGGGATCTCGTCGGCGGTGTCGTAGCCGGCGGTCTGCGCCTGCTGCAGCGTGTCCCATTCGCGGAACAGCCGCGCCAGCGGGCCGCGCACGGCGGCGGGCGCAGCGCGGTGCGCTTCCTCCAGCGCCGCGCCTTCGAGCTTCGCGGTGTACATGCCGCGCGCACGCTCCAGCAGGTTGTGGGCCTCGTCGACCAGCACGGCGACGCGCAAACCGGCGTCCTTCATGCTGGCGAAGAGGAACGCGCTGCTGTCGAAGTAGTAGTTGTAGTCGCCCACGACGACGTCGCTCCAGTGCGTCATTTCCTGCGCCAGGAAATAGGGGCAGACCTCGTGCGCGAGCGCGACCCGCCGCAGCGCTTCGCGGTCGAGCCAGCCCACCTGCGCGGCCTCGGCGCGCGCGGCGGGCAGGCGGTCGTAGAAGCCGCGCGCCAGCGGACAGGCCTCGCCATGGCAGGAGCGGTCGGGGTACTCGCAGACCTTCTCGCGGGCCGCGAGTTCGAGCACGCGTGGCCGGTGGGCGCCGCCCTGCCCCAGCACGCGCAAGGCGTCGAGCGCCACGGGCCGCCCGGAGGTCTTGGCGGTGAGAAAGAACACCTTGTCGAGCTTGTGCGCCGCGCGCGCCTTGAGCAGCGGAAAGAGCGTGGCCAGCGTCTTGCCGATGCCCGTGGGCGCCTGCGCCAGCAGGCAGCGCCCGCCCACGGCGGCGCGGTAGACCGCCTCGGCCAGTTCGCGCTGACCGGTGCGGAAGTCGGCGTGGGGAAACTCGAGTTGCGCCAGCGCGTCGTCGAGCGCGCCGCGGTGCGCGGCCTCGCGCTGCGCCCAGTCGCTGTAGCAGGCGCACAGGGTTTCGAAGTGCGTGCGCAGGGTGTCGCGCGTGTGCTGCTCTTCGAGCACGGTTTCGTCGCCGCTGGCCAGGTCGAGGTAGACCAGCGCGACGGTCAGGCTCTCGTGCCCTTCCTGTTCGCACAGCATCCAGCCGTAGCAGCGCACCTGGGCCCAGTGCAGCGCGCGGTGGTTGGCGCGGATGGCGTCGAAGTCGCCGCGGAAGGTCTTGATTTCTTCCACCCGCGCCTGCGCGGGGTCGTAGCCGTCGGCCCGGCCGCGCACGCGCAGCGTGCCGCAGGTGGTGGCCAGCGGCACCTCGCTCTGGTAGTCGCCGCCGCGCCGGGCCTGCACCAGCGCGTGGCCGGCCATGCCTTCGAGCGCGCTGGGCGCGGGCACGAAGCGCAGGTCGAGATCGCCCGCCTTCGCGCCGAAGGCGCACAAGGCCTTGACGGACACGACGTGCGCCGCCGAAACGGCGGCTGACGGAGCGGAATGGAGGTCGGAAGGCATGCTGCCGATACTGGATGAAATCACAGTATAGCGAGCGCCGAATGCGGCAATACGTCACACAAATCGGTATCGAGGCCTTCTCCGACAGGTCAAATGATCTTTTTCGGCAAGACTTGACAAGTTTTGCTTACAAATGCATTCATGAAAACTCCCTCCGCGATCGACCCCGTCGAATTCGACCGCCTGCTCAGCCGCAACCTCAAGCTGCCGCTGCTGGGCGGACTGATCGGCGCCGTGGCGTTCGTCGCGCTGATCCTGTATCTGCTGACGAGCCTGAGCTGGGTCGAGCACACCGACCAGGTCACGCGCGCCGCCAGCGAACTGCAACGCCGTTCCATCGACATGGAAACGGGCATGCGCGGCTTCCTGATCACCGGCGAGGAGAGCTTTCTCGAGCCCTACCAGTCCGCCCTGCCGCGCCTGAAGGCCGACACCGATGCGCTGCGCCGCCAGGTGTCGGACAACCGCCAGCAGGTGGAGCGTGTCGACCGCATCGTCGGCCTGCAGGAGTCGTGGCTGAACTTCGCGCGGGAAATGATCGAGGCGCGGCGCAACGGCATCGATCCGCAGGCCACCGTCCGGCTGGGCCGCGGCAAGCGCCTGACCGACGACCTGCGCGCCGAGTTCACGGCCTTCATGGACACCGAGCAGACGCTGCGCTTCCAGCGCAACACCGAAGCCAACCGCACGAGCTGGTGGGTGGTCGGGCTGTTCCTTCTGTTCACGCTGGTGTACTCGGGCCTGGTGGCGTTCTTCGGTCGCCGGCAGCTGATGCGCCTGTCCGACAGCTACGACGTGGTGCTGGGCGAACAGGCGGCGCACGCCGAGCGGCTGTCGCAGGAGGCCTGGCTGCGCAACGCACAGACCGAGCTGGTGGGCGAGCTGGTCGGCGAACTCAGCGCGCCGGACATGGGCCGCAAGATCCTCGCGTTCTTCTCGCGCCACCTCGGCAGCTCGGTCGGCGCGCTCTATGTGCGTGAGCGCCACGGCCCGCTGCGCCGCGCCGCGAGCTACGGTTTTTCGAGCGAGGCCGAAGCCTCGCCGCAAGTGTTCTCCCCCACCGAAAGCCTGGTCGGCCAGGCGGCGGCGGAGCAGCGCCGCATGCTGATCGACCCGGTGCAGGCCGATTACCTGAAGGTCAACTCCGGCCTGGGCGAGATGGCGCCCCAGGCCGTGCTGCTGCTGCCGGTGGCGGCCGATGGCGCCGTCAACGGCGTGCTCGAACTCGGCCTGCCGGGCACGCCCGACGCGCGCAGCGAGCAGCTGTTCGACCTCGTGGCCGACGACATCGGCACCTCGCTGGCGGCGGCGCGCTACCGCGAGCAATTGCAGGACGTGCTGGCCGAAACGCAGCAGCTCAACGAAGAGCTGCAGGTGCAGCAGGAAGAGCTGCGCACCGCCAACGAAGAACTGGAAGAACAGTCGCGCGCCCTGCGCGCCTCGCAGGCCATGCTGGAGAACCAGCAGGCCGAGCTGGAGCAGACCAACAGCCAGCTGTCGGAACGCACCGAAGCCCTCGACCAGCGCAACACCGCCCTGCGCCGCGTGCAGCGCGACCTGGAAGACCGCGCCGACGAGCTGCAGCGCGCCAGCCGCTACAAGTCGGAGTTCCTCGCGAACATGTCGCACGAACTGCGCACGCCGCTGAACAGCGCGCTCATCCTGGCCAAGCTGCTGGGCGACAACCCGCAGGGCAACCTGTCGCTGGAGCAGGTGAAGTTCGCGGAATCGATCTACGCCTCGGGCAACGACCTGCTGGTGCTGATCAACGACATCCTGGACATCGCCAAGGTCGAGGCCGGCAAGCTCGAACTGGTGCCCGAGGAGGTGCCGCTCGACAAGCTGGCCCAGAGCCTGGAAAGCACCTTCCGCCCGCTCGCGACCGACAAGAACCTGGAGTTCCGCCTGGAGCTGCGGCCCGACGCGCCGGCCCTGCTGGTCACCGACCGCCAGCGCGTGGAGCAGATCCTGAAGAACCTGCTGTCGAACGCGATCAAGTTCACCGAGCGCGGCGAAGTGGCGCTCACGGTGTCGGCCACGGCCGATGGCGGCGCGGCCTTTGCGGTGCACGACTCGGGCATCGGCATCGACCCGCAGCAGCACGAGCTGATCTTCGAGGCCTTCCGCCAGGCCGACGGCACCACCAGCCGGCGCTACGGCGGCACGGGGCTGGGCCTGTCGATCTCGCGCGACCTCACGCAACTGCTGGGAGGCTCACTGACGGTGAAGAGCGAAGCCGGCCAGGGCAGCACCTTCACGCTGCAGCTGCCGCCGCGCGCGCCGCAGACGATGCCCGCGCCAGCCACGCCCGTGGGCACGCTGCGTTCGGTGTCGACGTCTTCGTCTTCGCATGCACCCGCCGTGCTGTCGCCGCCGCCGCTCGCGCCCCCTGCCCCGGCGCCCGTGGTGCCGGCCCCGCGCTTCGCGGACGACCGCTCGATTCCGCGCGACCAGGTGCGCCGCGTGCTGGTGATCGAGGACGAGCCGCAGTTCGCCCACATCCTGTACGACCTGGCGCACGAGCTGGGCTATCGCTGCCTGGTGGCGCACGGCGCGGCCGACGGCTTCGAGTTGGCCACGCAGTTCGTGCCCGACGCGATCCTGCTGGACATGCGCCTGCCCGACAGCACCGGCCTGGACGTGCTGCAAAAGCTCAAGGACTCGCCGCACACGCGCCACATCCCGATCCACGTGGTCTCGGCCGCCGACAACGCGCAGGCCGCCGCGCTGCACATGGGCGCCATCGGCTTCGCGCTGAAGCCGGCCACGCGCGAGGAACTGACCAAGGTGTTCGGCCGGCTGGAAGAAAAGCTCACGCAGAAGGTCAAGGTCGTGCTGCTGGTGGAAGACGACGCCTTGCAGCGCGAGAGCGTGATCCGGCTGATCGGCGACGACGACATCGAGATCGTCGCGGTCGGCTCCGGCGAGGAGGCGCTGGCGCTGCTGCGCACGCGCGTGTTCGACTGCATGATCACCGACCTGCGGCTGCCCGACATGCAGGGCAGCGAGCTGCTCAAGGCCATGGCGGCGGAAGAGATCGTGTCGTTCCCGCCGGTCATCGTCTACACCGGGCGCAACCTCACGCGCGACGAAGAGACCGAGCTGCAGCGCTACTCGCGCTCGATCATCATCAAGGGCGCGCGCTCGCCCGAGCGGCTGCTCGACGAGGTGACGCTGTTCCTGCACAAGGTGGAGGCCTCGCTGTCCAGCGAGCGCCAGGGCATGCTGAAGACGGCGCGCGGACGCGACCGCATCTTCGAGGGCCGCACCATCCTGCTGGTGGACGACGACGTGCGCAACATCTTCGCGCTCACCAGCGCGCTGGAGCAGCGCGGCGCCACGGTCGAGATCGGCCGCAACGGCCGCGAGGCGCTGGAGCGGCTGGACCAGGTCAGCGAGATCGACCTCGTGCTGATGGACGTGATGATGCCGGAGATGGACGGCCTGGAAGCCACGCGCCACCTGCGCGCCGACCCGCGCTTCGCGAAGATGCCGGTGATCGCCATCACCGCCAAGGCCATGAAGGACGACCGCGACCAGTGCCTGGCCGCGGGCGCCAGCGACTACCTGGCCAAGCCGGTCGACCTGGAGCGCCTGTTCTCGCTGTTGCGCGTGTGGATGCCGAAGATGGAGCGCCTGTGACCCGCAAGCCCCTGCCCGCCGCGCTGCAGGACCCGGCCACCGCCCCCATGCAGCCCCAGCCGCTGAGCGACACCGAGATCGAGCTGCGCCTGCTGATGGAGGCCATCTACCTCAAGTACAGCTACGACTTCCGCAACTACACCACCGCCTCGCAGAAGCGCCGCGTGCTGTATGCGCTGGAGCAGCTCGAGCTGCCCAGCATCTCGGCGCTGCAGGACCGCGTGCTGCGCGACGCGGCGCTGTTCGGCCAGCTGCTGCAGTTCCTGACCATTCCCGTGAGCGAGATGTTCCGCGACCCGGCGTACTTCCTGGCGCTGCGCCGTCATGTGGTGCCGATCCTGCACACCTACCCGTCGGTCAAGGTGTGGGTGGCGGGCTGCAGCACGGGCGAAGAGGTGTTCTCGCTGGCCATCCTGCTGCGCGAGGAAGGCCTGCTCGAGCGCACGCAGATCTACGCCACCGACATCAACCCGGCCTCGCTCGAGAAGGCGCGCCAGGGCATCTTTCCGCTCGAGGCCATCCGCGGCTACACGGCCAACTACCAGCGTGCGGGTGGCCTGAGCGCGTTCTCCGACTACTACACGGCCGCCTACGAGGCCGCGCGCTTCGACCCCTCGCTGTGCGCCGACGTGATCTTTGCCGACCACAGCCTGGCCACCGACAGCGTGTTCGCCGAGACGCAGCTGGTGTCGTGCCGCAATGTGCTGATCTACTTCAACCGCCAGCTGCAGGACCGCGCGCTCGGGCTGTTCCACGAATCGCTGTCGCACCGCGGTTTTCTCGGGCTGGGCTCGAAGGAGAGCATCGACTTCTCGGGCTACGCCGACCGCTTCGACGCCCACGCGCGCGCCGAGCGCATCTACCGCAAGGTCGCATGAAGCGCGCCGGCACGCAGCACCGTCCGTTTCCGGTTCGCCGCGTCGAGGCCGTGGTGCTCGGCGCCTCGGCCGGCGGCATCGACGCGCTCAGCGCGGTGCTCGACGGCCTGCCGGCCAACTGGCGCATTCCGATGGCGGTGGTGCTGCACCTGCCCGAATCGCACGAGAGCCACCTGGCCGAGATCTTCGCGCAGCGCCTGCCGATTCCCGTGCACGAAGCGCTCGACAAGATGCCGCTGGTGGACGGCTGCCTGTACTTCGCGCCGCCGGGCTACCACCTGTCGATCGAGCGCGGGCGCCGCTTTTCATTGAGCTGCGAGCCGCCCGTGCTGTTCTCGCGCCCGTCCATCGACGTGCTCATGGCCTCCGCCGCCGATGCCTACGGGTCGTCGGTGGCCGGCTTTCTCATGACCGGCGCCAACGAGGACGGCGCCGAAGGCCTGCTGCGCATCCACCGCGCCGGCGGACTCACCGCCGTGCAAGACCCGAAAGAAGCCCTGGTTCCCACCATGCCCCTCGCCGCCATTGCGCGCCACGCCCCCGACCACGTGCTTCGGCTGCGCGACCTGCGCATCCTGCTGCAGCTACTGGAGCCCGCCCATGCCCATTGAGGTCGAAAGCAAGCTGCTGATCGTCGACGACCTGCCCGAGAACCTGCTGGCGCTCGAGGCGCTGATCCGCGCGCCCGGGCGGCTGGTGTACCGCGCCGGTTCGGCCGAGGCCGCGCTGGCGCTGCTGCTGGAGCACGAATTCGCGCTCGCCATCGTCGACGTGCAGATGCCCGGCATGAACGGCTTCGAGCTGGCCGAGCTGATGCGCGGCACCGAGCGCACGCGGCACATCCCGATCATCTTCGTGAGTGCCGCCGGGCGCGAGATGAACTACGCCTTCCAGGGCTACGAAAGCGGCGCGGTCGACTTCCTGCACAAGCCGCTCGACCCACATGCGGTGGTCAGCAAGGTCAGCGTGTTCGTCGACCTGCACCAGCACCGCAAGGCGCTGCGCCACGAAATGGAGTCGCTGGCCGCCGCGCACCGCAAGCAGGAAGAGCTGGTGCAGCAGCTGCAGCACACGCAGCGCGAGCTGGAGCGCGCAGTGCGCATGCGCGACGACTTCATGTCGATGGTGTCGCACGAGCTGCGCACGCCTCTGAACACGCTCTACCTGGAGGCACAGCTGCGGCAGCTGCATCTGTCCAAGGGCAAGCTCGACAGCTTCTCGCCCGAGAAGCTGCCCACCATGATCGAGCGCGACCAGCGGCAGATCCGCAACATGGTGCGGCTCATCGACGACATGCTCGACGTGACGCGGCTGCGCCGCGACGCGCTGTCGATCCAGACCAAGCCGGTCGACCTGGCCGAGCTGGCCCGCGCCGTGGTCGACAACCTGCGCCACCAGGCCGAGGCCGCGGGCTGCACCATCAGCCTGGACGCGCCCCCCGCGCTGCGCGGCGTGTGGGACGAGTTCCGCATCGAACAGGTGCTGACCAACCTCTTGACCAACGCGCTGCGCTACGGCGGCGGCAAGCCGGTCGAGATGACGGTGCGCCAGGACGGCGACCACGCGGTGGTCAGCGTGCGCGACCAGGGCATCGGCATCTCGCCCGAGGACCACCAGCGCATCTTCGAGCAGTTCGAGCGCACCGACGTCAGCCGCAAGCACGCGGCCGGGCTGGGCCTGGGGCTGTACATCACGCACAAGATCGTGAGCCTGCATGCGGGCCGCATCGGCGTGGAGAGCACGCCGGGCCACGGCGCGCGCTTTTTCGTCGAGCTGCCGCTGCAGCCGCCGCCCGCCTCGGCCCACACCGGGAAGTAACAAACAAGGCCTCTGTTACGGATTCCGGTAGGCGCAGCGTCGATACTGCGGGATCGCAATCAATGGATGCCGAGAGAAAACAACTGTGAATGTGCTGATCGTCGACGACAACGAGGCCGCGGCCGACCTGCTGCGGGAGCTGCTGACGCTGCAGGATCACACCGCCCGCTGCACCTACACGGCGCAACAGGCGCTGGACGCGGCGGCTGGCGAGCGCTTCGATGCGGCGCTGATCGACCTCACCCTGCCCGACTTCCCGGGCACCGAGGTGGCGCGCCGGCTGCGTGCCACCGCCGCCGAAGGCACGCCGCGGTTGCTGGTGGCGATTTCCGGTTTTTCGGAGCGGGACGCGGCGAATGCGGCGCCGGGCGAGGTGCTGTTCGACCACCACCTGCAAAAGCCCATCGACATCGGGGCGCTCGAGCGCATCCTCGCGCCCAGCTGACCCGGCCTTCTATCGCCCTTCAGCGCATCGCGCGGTAGCGGTAGAGGCGAAAACCTTCCTTCTGGATGAAGCCGCTGGGCTCCCAGCCGCGTGCGAGCGCGCGGTCGGTGATCTGCGCCATCTGCAGGCCGATGCTGTCCTGGAGGTTGTCCCCCACGGCCAGTTCGAACTTACGGAGTTCGCCGTCCAGGGCCTCCACCGCCGCAATGGCGGCCTCGACATCGGTGAAAGGCCGAACGCTGGTCTGCATTTTTTGTCGCTCCTTCGGCACTCTGCGCGCCTGTTGAACGATCCAAGGCAAGTGTCATGCCCCGGGCCCGAACCCTCCCGCAGGCATGAAATGAATTCTTTGATCTTACAAATGTGACTGAATGTGACGTTTTCGTCAGAGTTCACGCCAAGAATTGGCATGCCTGCAAGCTTGCGGACGGCGGGTCAATCGCGGTCGTCATCGTCGTCGTCATCGTTCGGCGCACGGTAGGGATAGCCGGGACCGTAGTACAGGCGCCCGCGCGGCGGGACGTAGATCGGGGCCGGCCGGTAGTACACGGGTGGCGGCGGGCGGTAGTAGACCCGCGGCGGTGGCGGCTCGTAGTAGATCGGGGCCGGGTAGCCGTAGACGGGCGGCGGCACGTAGTACGGCGGCGCGTAGACCGGACCGGGCGCGCCGATCTGCACCGACCAGCTCGTGCGCGCGCTGGCGGCACCCGTGGCGAGCAGCGCGCCGGCCGCCATCGCGGCGACGGCGGCCCATCTGAATACAGAAGAATCACTTGGGGAATGCATGGTGGCTCCAGGCCTGGCGCGAACGGCGCCGGCGTGGTCCTGCAACGCCACATGTCCCTGCGTGGTGCACCTCGAAGCGCACCAGCTGGTTGCCAAACGTGAACGAGATTCCCAGTCGGCCTTCAGTTCACGATGGCCCGGCGCGACAGCATCACGTCGTCGCCCGTCGTGTTGAAGGCGATGGTCGGCGCGCTGAAATCGCTCAGCGGCGCGCCCAGGCCGATCTCGCCGCGGCCGTGCAGCACGCACTCGTCGCGCCGCAGCGCGATCTCGTGGCTCGGCCCACCGTTGCCGTGGAAGCGCACCCAAGTGCCGTAGGTGCTGACATCGATCAGCACGCAACTGCCCTGCCGCTCCTCGATGCGCGCATGCAGCCGCGACACGCGCGGGTCGTTGACCACGAACTGCGCGTCGCCCACGCGGCCCAGGTGAATGGGCAGCTGGTCGATGCGGAACATGGAGCGCACGTCGAGCCACGCCAGTTCGATGCGGCCGAAGGTGGAATCGGGCAGGCGCGCCGGCAGCAGCGCGGCCGGCACAGTGAGGAAGCTGGTGAGGTCTTCCTGCCAGTCGATGCGGTGGACGATCGACATCTCGGTGCGCCCGCGGATGCTGATCGGCCCGAGGTCGCGGTGCTGCACGGCGCCTTCGTGCAGTTGCTGGATCACCGCCTCGGTGACCCAGATCTGGCCGGGGCCGGCCAGGTCGCTCAGGCGCGAGGCCAGGTTGACGGCGTCGCCGAAGCAGTCGCCCTCGACCTCGACCACGTCGCCGCTGGCCACGCCGATCTGCAGCGCCATGCGCAGCGGCACGGGCCAGCCGGCCAGGCGCTTCTGGTGGTAGCGCTGCAACTCGATGACCGCGTGCGTGGCGGCGGCGCCGCTGGTGAAGATGGCGAACACGCCGTCGCCGAGCGATTTCACGACCCGGCCGCCGTGGGCCTCGCACACGCGCCCGATCCATTGGGTCAGCCGCGTCACGGTTTCGGTGGCACGTGCATTCCCCATGGCCTCGAAGACCCTGGTACTTCCGGTCAAGTCCGCGAAAACGACTGTGGAATTGACACCCATACTGTTTTTTCTTGGCGGCAAGCGCTGGTTATGTTGCTCTGGACCTTTCGCCGCTCCTGCGAGAAGTTTCCCCGACATGCGCCTTCACATGCAAGGAACGATCCGCAGAAGCTTCTTGTTGACGCTGCAGCGACAGGGCCAGCTTGGCGCATCGTGCAGATGAATGCCAAAGTTTTTTAATACTTTTGCGCTCAAAATTCAAATGACAACAAAAGAGACCGCTAAAGCTTGTTGTTTGCAAACAAGAAACGGTGTTTCACATCTTGTGTCCCGGCGAACTGAGGCTTAAGGTAGCGACCGTCTCAGCTCCCGGCAATACGCTTTTCGTGACATGCTGCTCTTTCGCCGCCTTTTTCAGCTCCTGAACGTACCCGGCCTGGGCTCGCGGCAGGTTGCGGAAAGTCAGCTCGGGCGCATCCGCACGGCGATGCTGTCGGTGCTCCAGGGCCGCGGCGGCCAGTCGATCCAGCGTGTCAGCCAACGCGTGCGCTTTGCGGTCGATGTCGAGACCCTCTGGTATCTGCGTCAGGACGTGATGGTCGCGCTGAGCGCCATCGACGGCGAATCGGCCGCGCGGCGCCAGATGAAAGAAATCAACAGCATGTTCAAGGGCGGCCTGCCCGGCTCGATGGGCCCGCGCGTCCATCAGCGTTTCACCAACCAGTGATGTCCTGATCGGCCGGCATCGCAGCGGCCCCGGTGGCCGCCTGCGAGTTGGCTCAATGGTCGTGGCCGTGATGGTCGTGACCGTGGTGATCATGGTCATGGTGGCCGTGCCGATGGCCCCACACCAGGAACACATCGCGCCCCTCGGCGGCCAGCGCCACCTTCGCGCCCACCGGCAGCAGCACCTTGGTCTGCACGTGCCCGAACGGCAGGCCGGCAATGACCTGCACCTTCTTCAGGCTGGCGCGCAGCCGGTCGATCACCGTGTTCATGCCGAAGCCGCGGTCGTAGCCGGCGATGTTGCGCACGCCCGTGAACTGACCGAACACGACGGCCTTCTGGCGCGCCAGCACGCCCGCGAGCTTCAGCTGGTCGAGCATGCGTTCGATGCGGTACGGGTGTTCGTTGGTGTCTTCGATGAAGAGCACGCCCTTGTCGACCACCGGGAAGTACGGCGTGCCCAGCAGGCTGGTCAGCACGCAGAGGTTGCCGCCCCAGAGCACGGCGTCTTCGATCGGCTTGACCTTGAGTTCAGCATCGCGCACCGGCATGCGCCAGCCGGTGCCTTCGCCCTGCCCGCTCAACAGGTCGTCGAAGCAGGCTTCCATGATGTCGTCGGCACCGCCTTCGGCGCCGAAGTCTTCGCCGACCGCGGGGCCCGACCAGGTGACGGCGCCGTTCTTGGCCAGCAGTGCGTTCTGCAGGGCCGTGAAGTCGCTGCAGCCGACGAACTCGGTGCCCTTGTCGATGGCCTTGGCCAGCGCCTTGTACGGCAGCGCGTCGAGGATGCGCGTGAGGCCGTAGCCGCCGCGCGCGATCAGCGCCACGTCGGCGCCGCTGGCGGCCGCGCGCGAGATGGCGGCGAGCCGGGTGGCGTCGTCGCCCGCGAAACGCTGGTGCGCCGAGAGCGCGGCTTCATCGACTTCGACTTCATGGCCCAGGGCCTTCAGCCGCGCCACGCCACGCCGGAAGGCGGCCTTGTCGCGGATGGCACTGGAGGGGGAATAGATGTAGATATGTTTGGACGTCACGTCGTCGAGTATCCCATTGCGTCCCGGATCTGCCGGGCCAGGGTGGCAGCCTGCGCGCTGTCCGGCCCGCCCGATGCGGCACGCGGACCGAGCGCGCGCAGCGCGGCCTCGTAGCCCCGGTCGGGGAACGGCGCGCGCCAGGCGTCCTTGGCGCGCACGCCGCTGTCGGGTGCGGCGTGCGTTGCGATGAAGCGGCCCGGTGCCGACGTTTGCAGCAGCGCGGCCAGTTCGCCGCCCGCCTGGCTGTGCACCAGCCCGAGCGGTTCGGGATGCACCTGGTCGAGCCAGGCCAGCAGCACGTCGCAGTGCCATTCGAGCCGGTGCGCGGCTTCGCGCTTGGGCTTGTCGCTCTTGCCGAAGCCGATCAGGTCGGGCACCAGCGTGCGCAGGCCGGGCGTGCCGACGAGGTGGCGGAAGAAGTAGCCCCACTCGCCCGGGCCATGCAGGCACAGGCAATCGGCCACGCGGCCGTCGCTGCCGGCCGGGCCGGTCTCGTCGACCCAATGCAGGCGCCAGCCCTGCAGGATCGGCAGGTCCTGCGCGTGATGCGGAGCGAAGCCGAAATCGGTGAGCGCGGCAAAGCGCTCGGCGGGCGTGCGCAAGGCATCGTCGCGCAGCGGCTCGGCCTGCGCGCGCGCGGCGCTACGGCGTTGCTGGAAGAAGCGCTGCAGCAGTGCGCTGCAGTCGTCGGCCAGCACGCCGCCCTGCACGCGCGTGTGGTGGTTCAGCTTCGGCTCGGCGAAGAGATCGAGCACCGAGCCCGCGGCGCCGGTCTTGGGGTCGGCGGCGCCGAACACCACGCGCGCCAGCCGCGAGTGCAGCATGGCGCCCGCGCACATCGCGCAGGGCTCGAGCGTGACGAAGAGCTCGCAGCCGTCGAGCCGATAGTTGCCGAGCGCGGCGGCACCGGCGCGCAGGGCGTTGATCTCGGCGTGCGCGCTCGGGTCGTGCTGCGCCACGGGCGTGTTGCGGCCGGTTGCGATGACCTGTCCGTCCTTCACCAGCACCGCGCCTACCGGCACCTCGCCCGCGTCGGCCGCGCGCTGCGCTTCCTGCAACGCGAGCGCCATCCAGTGCGCGTCCGATGTCGATGCGGCCGGCTCAGTTGTCATCGGGCATCTTGCGGGCCTGGGCCGCGGCGTCGAGGGCGTCCTTGACCTGTTGCTGGACCTGCTGCGCCTGTGTGCGCGCATCGACCGCCGCAGGGGCCGATGCACCAGGTGCGGCCGGTTGTTTGGCGATGGCGGTGCGTGACAGCTGCTGCTTCGCCAGCAGCCCGACGACCACCAGCGCGAGCACGAGGCCGATCAAACCGAACATCCGCATCTCAGCGCGCCTCCGCTGCGACGGCCATGCCGAGCCGGTCCATCCACACGGCCAGCGCCTGCTCGTCGGCCGAGCCGGCGCGGTAGACCTCGCGCATGGCCGCGTGCGATTCGGGCCGGTGCTGGTTGAGCTTGATCTTGCATTGCAGCGCCGTCACGTGCAGCTCGAAGCCCATGATGCCGGCCAGCATCTTGCGCTGGAACTCTTCGCCGAGGTCCTTCCATTGCTGGGCGTAGGCCGGCTCGTGGTCGCCGATGAGCTTCTTGAGCAACGCGTCCTTGGCCTCGGGCGTTTCGACGAGCCGGGCTTCGACGGTGCAATGGACCGCGAGGTAGTTCCACGTCGGCACCCGCGCCAGGTCGGGATAGACCGAAGGCGACAGGTAGGCGTGCGGGCCCTGGAACACCACCACCGCGCGCGGCCGCGCCTGCAGGTAGCGCCAGTGCGGGTTGGGCTTGGCGCAGTGGCCCAGCAGCACCAGCGCATCGCCCTCGCGCTGCTCGGCCACGATGGGCAGGTGCGTGACGAAGGGCAGGCCCTCGTCGTCGTTCGAGATCAGGTTGGCAAAGGGGTGGTCGCGCATGAGGCCCAGCGCGACGGCCGGGTCCTTGGCGTTGAACTGCGGAGGCATGTACATGGGGCGGGTTCCTCGTGGGGAGGTCCGATTGTCCCCGAGTCGCCCCGGCTTTCGGTGCAGCAGGCTACTTGGCGCGTGCCGCTTCGAGCTGCTTCACCATCGCGGTGTAGCCGCGCGCCTTTGCGAGCTGCAGCGGCGTGAGGCCCTGGCGGTCGGCCAGTTGCAGGTTGGCGCCGCCGGCGATCAGCGCGGCCAGCGTGCGCTGGTGGCGGGCGCCACCGTCGCCGAGCACGATCGATTCGATCACCGCCGTCCAGTGCAGGTTGTTCACGTGGTCCAGCGGCGCACCGGCCGCGACCAGCCGGCGCACGACCTCGTCGTGCCCCAGGTGCGCAGCGGCGATCAATGCGGTGCCGTCGTAGCGGCTGGTGACCTGCCCGGGCTTGGCGCCCAGTTGCAGCAGCAGCGTGAGCGTGGTCACGTCGTCGGCCACGGACGCGATGGTCACGGCGTCGTAGCGGTCGTCTTCGAGCAGGTCGATGTTCGCGCCCGCCTTGGCGAGCAGCGTCACAGCGTCGCGCTGGCGCGCGTAGGTGGCGACCTGCAGCGGCGTGCGGCCGCGCGCGTCGCGCACGTCGAGACTGGCGCCGGAGGCGATCAGGCTCTTGAGCTTGGGCAGGTCGCCGTGCCAGGCGGCGCGGTGCAGGCCTTCGTAGGCCAGCACTTCGGCGGCCAGCGGCGGCACCTGGGCCGCCGCGCCGGGCGCGGCGCTCCAGCCGATCGCGGCGGCGAGCACCGCCGACCAGAGACCGCGCGCCGTCATCAGAGCTGGCCCTTGACCTTCTCGAGCGCGGCGTTGGCGCACTGCTCGTCGAGGTGGCCGCCGGGCGCACCGCCCACGCCCACGGCGCCGATCACTTCGTTGCCCGACTTGATCGGCACACCGCCGCCCAGCAGCAGGAAGCCCGGCAGGTACACGAGGTTGGCGGCGCCGGGGTTCTTCTGGGCGCCTTCCATCATGGCTTGCGTGGGGCTCTTGGCCGAAGCCGAGGTCCAGGCCTTGCGTTCGCTCGACGACAGCGTGTGCGGGCCGGCGTTGTCGGCGCGCTGCACGGCGCGCACGGTGCCGGCGCGGTCGACCACGGTGGCGGCCACGTTGTAGCCGTTGGCGGCGCAGGCAGCCACGGTTTCTGCGGCGATCTGGTTGGCCAGCGCGAGCGAGATGTTCTTCTCGGTGCGAACAGCGGGGGCCGGCGTCTGGGCCTGGGCGACGGAAGCAGCGAGCAGAACGGCGAGGCCGCCAACGCGGATGATCGATTGCATGTGTTGTTTCTCCAGTGATGAGAGGGTTCGTGCCGGCCTGTGCCGACCACGGTGTCACTGTAAAAAATAAGGTCCGCTGCAACCATTCGTACGGCTACGCCCAGCCCTCCGTAGAACTACGGAGCGCCCTCTTCTCCTGCATCCGACGCCAGCACGGCATAGCGCCGGATCAGCTGCGCCAGCGAGTCGCAGTCGAGCTTGGCGAACAGGTTGGCGCGGTGGGTTTCGACGGTGCGCGGCGACAGCGCCAGCACGCGCGCGATCTCCTTGTTGGTGAGCCCCTGCACGATGAAGGCCAGCACCTCGCGCTCGCGCTCCGACAGCTGCGCCACCCGCTCACGCGCGGCGTTGTCGGCCTGCGAGCGCTCGCGCGTGCGCACATGCTGGCGCACGGCCTGCTGCAGGGCTTCGAGCAGTTGCTCGTCGTCCACCGGCTTCTCCAGGAACTCCGCCGCGCCGGCCTTGAAGGCGCGGCGGCACATCTCGACCGTGCCATGACCGGTCAGCATGATCACGGGCTGGTCGACGCCCTGCGCCACCAGCCGGTCGAGCACCGTGAGGCCACTGATGCCAGGCATGCGCACGTCCAGCACGATGGCGCCGACGCTCGCGCGGTCGAAGCCGTCGATGAAGGCCTGCGGATCGGCCCAGCCCTGCACGCGCAGGCCGACGGTGCCGATCAGCAGCGACAGGCTGTCGCGCACGGCCTGGTCGTCGTCGATCAGGTGGATCAGGGGCGATTGCGGCTGGTCGGCTGTGGTTGGCGTGGTCATGTCGAAGGTGCCACCAGCGGCAGCAGCAAGGTGAAGCGCGCACCGCGCGGCGAGGCATTGGCGGCGCTCAGGCTGCCGCCCATGCCGCTGGCCAGCGTTTCGCTCAGGCTCAGGCCGAGGCCCAGGCCGCCTTCGCGCGTGCTGAAGAAAGGTTCGAACAAGCGCGGCAGCGCCTCGGGCGCGATGCCGCGGCCGTTGTCGGTGACGGTCAGCACGCCCTCCTCGCCATTGCGGCCGACCGAAACCACGAGGCGCCGCTCGGCGGCGGGCACGAGGTCCAGCGCCTGCGTCGCGTTCATCAGCAGGTTGTGCACGATCTGCTCCAGCGCCACGGCCTCGGCCTGCACGCGCACGGGCGCCTGCGCGCTGGCGTCGAACTGGGCCGCCACGCCGTGGCGCGCGAACTCGGGCGCCAGCAGGTGCATGGCGCTGCGCACCACCTCCTGCAGCACCAGCGGCTTCACGTCGCCGCCGGCCTCGGGGCGCTCGATCACGCGGCGCAGGCGGCCGACCACGCCGGAGGCACGGCGGGCCTGCTCGACGGCCTGCCCCATCGCGTCGCGCGCGGTGGCGAGGTCGGGCGGGTCGTCGTCGAGCAGGCGGCGCGCGGCCTGGGCGTTGGCCAGCACGGCCGTGAGCGGTTGGTTGAGCTCGTGCGCCAGCCCGGCCGACAGCTCGCCCAACGCATTGAGGCGCGCCACCTGGCCCAAGCGCAGCAGCTCCTCCGCGCGGCGCCGCGCGATGCGCTGGCGCTGCGCGGCCCACAGGCCCGCCAGCAGCAGCGCCATCGCCACCGCCCAGCCGCCGATGGTGCGCCACGGCAGCTCGGCCCAGCCGACCTGGCGCTCGGCCACCAGCTCGAAAGGCTGGCTCGGCGACGCCAGTTCCTTGCTCAGGCTGTAGCGCCAGCCATGTTCGGCCGCTTGGCCGTGCTGCAGCACCAGCTGCTGGCCGTCGCGCTGCAGGACCAGGCGCACGGGACTGCGCTGCGGGTTCATCGGCCAGTCGCGCCAGGGCACCGAGCCGACGAGGTCGATCTCGAGCGCATAGCTCAGCGGCTCCGAGCCGATCACGAGCTGGTAGCGGCCGTGCGGCAGGTCGAGCACGGCCAAGTCGGCGCGGCGTTCGGCGCGCGAGCGGGCCTCGGCGGCGGCCAGCGCGTCGGCGTGTTCGGCATCGGGCCAGGACTCATCGGCCGCGCGCCGCTGCACGCGCAGGATCGACGAGTACACCGACGGCAGGCGCCGCTCGGGGTAGTCGGCGCCGGCGTTGGGCTCCAGCAAGGCGAGCGTGGCCAGCACGGCGTCGTACTGCACCACCTGCTGGCTCATGAGGCGGTGCGCGATGCGCGCGTCGGTCTCAAAATCCTGCTGGAGCCGGGTCAGCTCGGCGCGCGCGAACCACACGGCGCCGGCGGCCGTGAGCACCACCCAAGCCAGCCACCAACCGCCCCGCGTACGCAACCACTGTGTCATGGCGCGGATTGTGCCCGGCGCCGACGGGCCTCCCCGCTTGGCCGAAAATGCCGACCCAGACATGGCTGACGTGCAGGACTCCCTCTTTTCCGACCTCCCCGAACTTCCGCGCCCGGTTGAAGCGGCCGAAGCGCCGCCGCCTTCGCCGAAGAAGTCGCGCGGCGCCACCGTGAAGCCGGTGGCACCCGACGCATCGCTGGTCGCTCTCGCCGCCGAGTTGCCGCCGCAGCTGCGCCTGGGCACCTCGTCGTGGAGCTATCCGGGCTGGGCCGGCCTGGTCTGGGACGGCGACTACGCCGAAACCGTGCTCTCGAAGAAAGGCCTGTCGGCGCTCGCCCAGCACCCGCTGCTGCGCACCGTGAGCCTGGACCGCAACTTCTACCGCGCCCTCACGGCCAGCCAGTACGCGCGCTACGCGGCCATGGTGCCCGACGACTTCCGCTTCGTCGTGAAGGCCCCGAGCCTTGTCACCGACGCCACCGTGCGCGACGAAAGCGGCCGCGGCACGCAGGCCAACCCGGTGTTCCTGAGCCACGAGATCGCGCTGCAGGAGTTCGTGCAGCCGGCGCTCGACGGGCTGGGCCACCGCATCGGCGCGCTGGTGTTCCAGCTGAGCCCGATCCCCGCGCATCTGCTGGCCGACCAGCCTGCGCTGATCGCTCGCATCGGCGCGATGCTGGCGGCGATGCCCGACCTGAAGCCGACCGCACCCGACGCCGTGCTCGCCGTAGAGGTGCGCGACCCGCAGTTGCTGTGCCCCGCCTTCGCCGACATGCTGCGCAGCGTGGGCGCGACCTTCTGCATGGGCCTGCACGCGAAGATGCCGCCCATCGAAGACCAGCTGCCGATGCTGCGCGCCCTGTGGCCCGGGCCGCTGGTGTGCCGATGGAACCTGCACCGCCGCCACGGCCGCTTCGGTTATGAAGACGCCGAAAAGCTCTACGGCCCCTTCGACAAGGTGCTCGACCCCGACCCGGAAACCCGCGCCGCGCTGGCCAAGGTGATCGCGGGCACCACGGGCGCCGGGCAGAACGCCTTCGTCACCGTGAGCAACAACGCCGAAGGCTGCGCGCCGCTGACCATCGCCTCGCTCGCGCAGGACATCGTCGACCGGATAACCCGCTAGAACGCCCGCCATGCATTCGATCTCGTTCCGCCCGCTGCAATCCACGGATTTCGCGATGCTCCACGAGTGGCTGTGCCGCCCGCATGTGGCCGAATGGTGGACGCCCGTGCCGACGCTGGCCGAGGTCGAGGCCGACTTCACGCCGATGCTGACGCCCGACTCGCCCGACCGCGGCTACATCGCGCTGCGCGACGGGCAGCCCTTGGGATTCATCCAGTCGTACGTCGTGATGGGCTCGGGCGACGGCTGGTGGGAAGACGAGCGCGATCCGGGTGCGCGCGGCATCGACCAGTTCCTGGCTCAGGCGGACCAATTGAATCGCGGACTCGGCAGCGCGATGGTCCGCGCCTTCACGAACCAGCTGTTCGCCGACCCGGCGGTGACACGCGTGCAGACCGATCCGTCGCCGCGCAACGCCCGCGCGATCCGCAGCTACGCCAAGGCCGGCTTCCGCGCGCTCGGCGAAGTGGTCACGCCCGACGGGCCCGCGCTGCTGATGGTGCGCGAGCGCGGAGACTAGGTCGAAGACGGTGTCGCGTCGAGGTCGCACCACATGTGGACCTTCGACGAGAACGCGCCATCGAGCACGGTGGCCATCGGCTCGACGCCGAAGACCTGGAAACCGCAGCGCTCGTACAGCGCCTGTGCCGGGCGATTGCCTTCTGTCACCGTCAGTTGCACCACGCGCACGCCGTCGAGCGTGCGTGCATGCGCGAGCAAGGCCCGCACGAGTTGTCGCCCGGCACCCGCGCGCCGTGCCGATTCCGCCACCACCATGCCGAACAAGGTCGCCTTGTGCCGCGTGCGCTGCCGCGATTCGCGACCCAGCCCCGCCGCACCGATCAGCGCGCCGGTGGCATCGAGGGCGCCGTACACCACCTCGGCCGCGTCGGCGTCCGTGCGCAGGCGGGTCTCCCACCAGGCCGGCGGCAGGCTGGCGCGCTCCTCGACCGTGGAGGTGAACGCCTCGGGATGCCGCGCGTAGGCGTCGAGCATCAGCGCGCGGTAGGCCGGTGCGTCGGCGGCGACCAGGCGGCGAACGGTGGGAGCGGCTTCAGAAACGGGCACAGACGGACTGCCTTTCCTGCAACACCGCCTCTTGCGCGAAGCGCTGGCGGTAGGTGTCGATCAACGCGGCGATGGCCGTGTCGGCCTTCGCGTCGCGCGGGTGCAGCAGCACGACCAGCTTCGAAGGCTCGCGCACCACCTGCCCCGACGCACCGCGCCACTGGCCGGCGGCGTCGAGCACGGTGAAGCCTTGCGGAAAGGCCGGTGTGACGCGGGTGTCGAGAAAGTCGGCCCAGTCGGCGTCGGACACCTGACCACCCGTGGGGATGGCGCGGCCGAAATAGAGGGTGTCGCGCTCGAAGGCCTCGAAGCCCGTGGCGCAGTGGCCGGACGGCCCTGCGGCGCAACCTGCAAGCACCGCGGTGGCCAGCGCGCCCGCCATGCCTGCGCGAGACAGCCTGTGGCGTGCGACGCTATTCATGCCGGCCCTCGGTCTTGGTTCAGGCCTCGGGCGCGATCGACTCGGCGTACTCGTACAGCGCGCCCAGGATTTCCTCGCCGCGCTCGTCGGCGTTCTCGGACAGCGCATCGACTTCGCTGAACAGCGCCTCGATGGTGCGCGCCCCGCCCTCGCCCTTGAACAGGCGCGCCACGCGCAGCGCTTCCCAGCGCTCGGCTTCTTCCTCGTTCAGCGACTCGGGCCAGTTGCGCGCGCGGTAGCGGAAGAGGATTTCTTCGAGCCGCCCGTCGTCGAAGGCCACGCGCTCCTTGGCGAGCCCCTCGGGCGACAGCCCGCGCAGCTGGTTCAGGCGCCGGCGGTCGCCGTTGCCGACAAAACCGCCGTAGAGGTCTTCATCGACATCGGGCGTCGCCTCCTTCGGACGGGAAAAGACCTGCGACCAGATCGCGCTCATGTCGGGCAGGTCGCGCGCGATGGCGGCGTGGCGCATGGCGGTGTCCATGTCGACACCCCAGCGCTCGGCCATGGCCGGTGCCAGCGTGCGCAGGTTGCCGACCACCATCGGCGACTTGTTCAGGTGCACGCTCTTCATCGGCAGCCGCGTCATGCCTTCGGGCAGATCGGCGGTGCGCGTGAACAGGCGCAGGCGCAGCGTCTCGGCGTCGAGGTCGCGCAGCTCGCTCGGGTCTTGCGACAGGTCCCAGGCCAGCAGTTCGTTCTTGTTGGTCGGGTGGCTGGCCAGCGGCCACATCACGGCCAGGCAGCCGCGCTCGACCGGGAACATGCCCGACACGTGCAGGAAGGGCTTGGCGGTCTCGCGCATCGCGGGCAGGCCGAGCTCCATCGCCACGCGGTCCTTCTTGTGCAGGCCGAAGGCGAAGTCGAACAGCTTGGGCTGCTTGTCGCGGATGAGCCGCGCCAGCGCGATGGTGGCACGCACGTCGGACAGCGCATCGTGCGCCGACTCGTGCAGCAGGCCGTTGGCGCGCGCCAGGTCTTCGAGCTTGAAGCTGGGCTTGCCGTCTTCCTTCTTCGGCCACTCGATGCCGTCGGGGCGCAGCGCATACGTGAGGCGCACCACGTCGAGCAGGTCCCAGCGGCCGCAGTCGTTCTGCCATTCGCGCGCATACGGATCGATGAGGTTGCGCCAGAACAGGAAGCGCGTCACCTCGTCGTCGAAGCGGATGGTGTTGTAGCCCACGCCGATGGTGCCGGGCTGCGAGAAGGCCTGCTCGATGTGGGCCGCGAACTCGTGCTCGGGAATGCCGCGCTCCAGGCAGACCTGCGGCGTGATGCCGGTGATCAGGCAGGCCTCGGGGCTGGGCAGGTAGTCCGGCGCGGGCTTGCAGTAGATCATCAGCGGCTCGCCGACCTCGTTGAGCTCGGCGTCGGTGCGGATGGCCGCGAACTGCGAGGGACGGTCGCGGCGCGGCACGGCGCCGAAGGTTTCGTAGTCGTGCCAGAGAAAGGTGTGGTTCATTCAGAGCAAGGGAGAAAACAGTCGCGCAATGGCATCGCCGAGGCGGCGCCAGAAAGTCTGCGGGCGGTGGGCGCGCACGGCGCCGGAGCTGTGCAGGTCGGTTTCGAACTGCGCCGCCAGCGGCTGGGTCAGCGCGGGCCCGTAGACCACGGCGCAGACCTCGAAGTTGAGCCGGAAGCTGCGGTTGTCGAAATTGGCGGTGCCGATCATCGCGCAATGGTCGTCGACCACCAGCGTCTTGGAGTGCAGCATGCGTTCCTTGTACTCCCAGATCTTGACGCCGGCGGCGATCAGCTCGTCGAAGTACGAACGCGCGGCGGCGCTCACGATGGCCGAGTCGCTGCGGCGCGGCACGAGCAGCCGCACGTCGACACCGCGCAGCGCCGCACTGGTCAGCGCCATCAGCGCGGGCTCGCCCGGCACGAAGTACGGCGTGGTGAGCCAGGCCCGGCGCGTGGCCGAATGGATGGCCTCGACGTGCATGCGGTGGATGGCCTCGAACGCGTTGTCGGGGCCGCTGGTGACGATCTGCACCGGGATGTCGCCCGCCTCCACCTGGGGCAGCAGCGCGTCCAGGACGGCGTCGGAGCGGTGCTGCTTTTCGCCGGTGGCGTAGCTCCAGTCCTCCAGGAAGGTGGTCTGCAGCCAGCGCACCGCACTGCCTTCGATGCGCACGTGCACGTCGTGGTACGCGTCCTTGGGGTTGGTGCGCTTGTCTTCCTCGTCGGTGATGTTCACGCCGCCCGTGAAGCCCACGCGGCCGTCGCACACCACGATCTTGCGGTGGGTGCGGTAGTTGGTCACGGGGCGCAGGCGCCGGCCGATCTTGGTGTCGTGGAACAGCGCCACGTCCACGCCCGCCGCGTGCATCGGCGCCATGAACTTGCGGCCGATGCGCTTGGAGCCGAGCGCGTCGAGCAGCAGGCGCACCCGCACGCCGGACTGCGCGCGCTCGACCAGCAGGTCGCGCAAGGCGGTGCCGATCCGGTCAGGCTCGAAGATGTAGTACTCGAGGTGGATGTGGTCGCGCGCCGCGCGCACGGCCTCGAAGATGGCGTCGAAGGTGCGCGCGCCGCCCGAGAGCAACTCGACGCCCGTGGCGCTCGACACCGGCAGGCCGCAGGCGGCGGTGCCCAGCCGGGCCATCTGCTGCAGCGCCGGCGGCGCATGCTGCGAGGCGTCACGCAGCCGCGCCAGGTCGGCCTGCGCATGCGCGTTCGCGCGGTTGCGCAGGCGCTTGAGCCGCTGCTTGCGCAGCCGCTGCGGCCCCAGGAAGTAGTAGACGATGAAGCCCGCGAACGGCAGCAGCGCCAGCGACAGGATCCAGCTCATGGTGGACACCGGCGCGCGCTTTTGCATCACGATCCAGATCGACAGCACGGCGATGTAGCCGCTCCACGCCAGGGAGAGGCCGGTTTTCCATTCGTGGCTGAGTTCGGGGAGGATCAAGGCAAAAGCGGGTGAAGGCGGAGTGTTTTCAGCCGGCCCAAAGAAAAAGGCCAGCAGCGAATGCTACCGGCCTTTGACTGGGTTCCTCGAAGCGGCGGGATCAGCCCGTGGCGGCTTCCTCGGCTTCGGGCTTCGACTTGCCTTCCTTCTTCGGGATCGGCTGGATGTCGAGCAGCACTTCGTCCTTCTCGTCGAGGTCGACTTCGAGGCGACCGCCGTCGGTCAGGCGACCGAACAGCAGCTCGTCGGCCAGCGCACGACGGATCGTGTCCTGGATCAGGCGCTGCATCGGGCGTGCGCCCATCAGCGGATCGAAGCCCTTCTTCGCCAGGTGCTTGCGCAGCTTGTCGGTGAAGGTGACCTCGACCTTCTTCTCGCTGAGCTGGGTTTCCAGTTGCAGCAGGAACTTGTCGACCACGCGCAGGATGACCTGTTCGTCGAGCGCCTTGAAGTTGACGATGGCGTCCAGAC
Source organism: Variovorax sp. GW460-12-1-14-LB1 (assembly GCF_059423605.1). Classification (NCBI taxonomy): domain Bacteria; kingdom Pseudomonadati; phylum Pseudomonadota; class Betaproteobacteria; order Burkholderiales; family Comamonadaceae; genus Variovorax; species Variovorax sp. GW460-12-1-14-LB1. The sequence continues at coordinate 83,944 of NZ_JBWKYF010000009.1, read as the reverse complement.
GGTTGCGGAACTCGGGCGTGAAGAGGCGCTTGATGTCGCCCATTTCGTCGCCCGCCTGCCGCGCGTTCGTGAAGCCGATGGTCGCCTTGTTCATGGTCTCGGCACCCGCGTTCGTCGTCATGATGATGATGACGTTGCGGAAGTCGGCCTTGCGCCCGTTGTTGTCGGTCAGCGTGCCGTGGTCCATGACCTGCAGCAGCACGTTGAAGATGTCCGGGTGCGCCTTCTCGATTTCGTCGAGCAGCAGCACCGCGTGCGGCTTCTTCGTGACAGCCTCGGTCAGCAGACCGCCCTGGTCGAAACCGACGTAGCCCGGAGGCGCACCGATCAGGCGGCTCACCGCGTGACGCTCCATGTACTCCGACATGTCGAAGCGGATCAGCTCGATGCCCATGATGTAGGCCAGCTGCTTCGCCGCTTCGGTCTTGCCGACGCCCGTGGGGCCGGAGAACAGGAACGAACCGATCGGCTTGTCGCCCTTGCCCAGGCCCGAACGCGCCATCTTGACCGCGGAGGCCAGCACTTCGAGTGCCTTGTCCTGGCCGAACACCACGCTCTTGAGGTCGCGCTCGATCGTCTGCAGCTTGCTGCGGTCGTCGTTGCTGACGTTGGCCGGGGGAATGCGCGCGATCTTCGCCACGATTTCCTCGACCTCGGTCTTGCTGATGGTCTTCTTGCGCTTGCTCGGCGGCAGGATGCGCTGGGCGGCACCGGCTTCGTCGATGACGTCGATCGCCTTGTCGGGCAGGTGACGGTCATTGATGTACTTGGCGCTGAGCTCGGCCGCAGCCTGCAAGGCCGCCACGGCGTACTTCACGCCATGGTGTTCCTCGAAGCGCGACTTCAGGCCCTTGAGGATGTCGACGGTTTCCTGCACCGACGGCTCGACCACGTCGACCTTCTGGAAACGACGCGACAGGGCCGCGTCCTTCTCGAAAATGCCGCGGTATTCCGTGAAGGTGGTGGCGCCGATGCACTTGAGCTGGCCGCTGGAGAGCGCCGGCTTGAGCAGGTTCGACGCGTCGAGCGTGCCGCCCGAGGCTGCGCCCGCACCGATCAGGGTGTGGATTTCGTCGATGAACAGGATGGCGTTCGGCTTGTCCTTGAGCGACTTGAGCACGCCCTTCAAGCGCTGTTCGAAGTCACCGCGGTACTTGGTGCCGGCCAGCAGCGCACCCATGTCGAGCGAGTAGACCTGCGCCTCGGCGAGGATCTCGGGCACGTCGCCCTGGGTGATGCGCCATGCCAGGCCTTCCGCGATCGCGGTCTTGCCCACGCCGGCCTCGCCCACGAGCAGCGGGTTGTTCTTGCGCCGGCGGCACAGGATCTGGATGACGCGCTCCACCTCGTATTCGCGGCCGATCAGCGGATCGATCTTGCCGTCCTTGGCGAGCTGGTTGAGGTTTTGCGTGAACTGCTCGAGCGGCGAGGCCTTCTCGTTGCGTTCACCGCCACCCTCTTCGCCTTCGCCCTGAGGCGCTTCGCCGCTGCCCTTGACGGCTTCCGGCGGATCGCTCTTCTTGATGCCGTGGGCAATGAAGTTGACCACGTCCAGGCGGGTGACGCCCTGCTGGTGCAGGTAGTACACGGCGTGCGAATCCTTCTCGCCGAAGATCGCGACCAGCACGTTGGCGCCGGTGACTTCCTTCTTGCCGTTGCCGGTGGACTGCACATGCATGATCGCGCGCTGGATCACGCGCTGGAAACCCAGGGTGGGCTGGGTGTCGACATCATCGGTACCCGCCACCTGGGGCGTGTTGTCCTTGATGAAGTTGGTGAGCGACGCCCGAAGGTCGTCGACGTTCGCCGAGCAGGCGCGCAGAACCTCTGCGGCGCTCGGGTTGTCCAGCAAAGCGAGCAGCAGATGTTCCACGGTGATGAACTCGTGGCGTTGCTGCCGGGCCTCGACGAAGGCCATGTGCAAGCTGACTTCCAGTTCCTGGGCAATCATGTGATTTCCTTTTGCCTTGCTGTAAATAAGTTCTCAGATGGGTTGGAGCGCGTGCAATTCAACTGGTTCACGCGACCGGTTCGCTGACACATTGCAGCGGGTGCCCTGCCTGCTGCGCGGCCTCCATCACCTGATTGACCTTGGTGGCCGCCATGTCGCGGGAATAAACCCCACAGACACCCCGGCCATCGAGGTGGATCTTGAGCATGATCTGGGTCGCCGTTTCTCGGTCCTTGCTGAAGTATTCCTGCAGGATGACGATCACGAACTCCATCGGCGTGTAGTCGTCGTTCAGCATGACGACCTGGTACATCTGGGGCGGCGCCGTTTTTTGCGGGCGGCGCTCCAGAACGACCGAATCTCCGTCGTCGCCCGCCGGTTTCTGCGCCGGTGGGGTGCTGGGAGTTTTGGGAATTCTCGTTGCCATGAAAAAGATTCTATAGAGCGTGCAAGCACCGTGCCGACGCCAACAGACTTGGTGACGCCTATTCGACAAATCAAGAGGCATGCGGCGTGTACGACAGCACGAAGACAGACGTAAAAAAACCGGCAGATTGCCGGTCTTTTTTACAGATTGCGCAGAACGGGACCTTTGGGCGCCGGCAATTTCCGGCCCAGCACCCGGGTCGGAACCGGCAGATCGGGCGGCAAGGCGTCGATTTCTTCGTCGGTGAGTTCGCGCTCGGGAGCCGACTCTGCTTCCTCGTGAACGGGGGCGGGCAGCGTGAACGGGACCGGCGAGTTCTGCAACTCCGAATCCTCATGCAAGGCCGGTACTGGTGGCAATGGTCTCGGCCGCTGCGGGGGTGACGGTGCAACGGGCGGCGCAACCGGCCCTCCTCTTCTGCCCGGCCACGTGGGGAGCGCTGGCGACAACGCCTGCCATTCAGCCAGCCGCCGCGCATCCTGCTCAGCCTGCCACCGCGCCAGTGCCAAGCGTTGCGCTTTCTGATGTGCGGTCTGCTGCTGCCCGAGCAGCGTCAACTCGGCGCGGATCGCCAGCCGCACCTGTTCGCGCTCCGAATCCGAGGCACGGCGCTGCGCTTCGAGTTGCCTGCCGAGCCTGTGCGAGAACACCCAGAGGCCCAGCAAGGCGCCAGCGGTGCCGATCGCGAAGCAGATGACAAGAAAGTTGGCCTGAATCAGCGTCACAGCGAAGCCTCCTCGTCGGCATCCCATTTGCGCAGCAGATCAAGTGGAATGGCATCGGCCACCTGGGAAAACCGCAGGCCGGTCATGCGTTCGGCCTGCTTGAGCAACACGGCGACAGGACTGCTCGGTTCGTGGTTCTCGAACCATCGGCGGTCCGAAGCGCCTCGACCAGCAGCACCAACGACTGCGCAAGCCCTGCCGCCTGCGCCAGACGGGTGCGTGCTCGGCACAGCCAGACAAAGAGATTGATGTCCCGCGTCCGCAACAGCAGCCGGCGGCAGTCCCGTTCGATCTCGGCCCAGTTCGGCGCATCGGGAGCTCCGACGAACTGCCCGTACTGCGCATCGCCACGCGGGGACATCCGGATGGGCCTTTTCCACCTCATCGAGCAGGATCGTGCTGTAGGGCTTTCGGCGCACGGCCTCCGTGAGCACGCCACCTTCACCGAAGCCGACGTACCCCGGGGGCGCGCCTTTCAAGGTCGACACCGTGTGCGACTCCTGGAACTCGCTCATGTTGATGGTGATGAGGTTCTGCTCACCGCCATACATGGCCTCGGCCAATGCCAATGCCGTTTCTGTCTTGCCCACACCCGAAGGCCCGGCCAGCAGGAACACACCCACCGGCTTGTTTGGATCCGTCAGCTGCACCCGCGCCGTCTGCATGCGCTCGGCGATCGCCGCGAGCGCAGGCCCCTGGCCGATCACGCGCGCTTCCAGCCGCGATTGAAGCGCAACGACTGCCGCGACTTCGTCGGTGACCATCCGACCTACGGGAATCCCCGTCCAGTCGGCCACGATGCCCGCAACCACGGCCTCGTCCACCTGGGGAAAAATCAGAGGCAACTCCTTCTGGTGCGCGGCAAGCTCGAGTTCGAGGGCCTCCAGCTGCGCCGAGGATGCATTCCCCTCGGCGCAGCTCAGCTCTTTCGCCTCCTCCTTCTTCTTTGTCCGCAATCCATGAATCGTGCGAACCAGTGCAAGCTCGTCTTGCCATCGCGCTTCGTGCAAGGTCAACGCCTGCTGCGCGGCATCGAGTTGAGATCGGGCTGCGTCGAGGCGCAACGCTCTTGCATCACTCCCCTGGGCAACGACACCCTCCTGACCCAGCAGTTCGAGCTCGACCTGGAGGGCTGCGATGCGGTGCCGCCATTGCTCGACTTCAGGCGGCGGCGTGTGAAGCGACATGGCAACGCGCGCACATGCGGTGTCCAGGAGACTGATCGCCTTATCGGGGAGCTGGCGTGCAGGGATGTAGCGATGCGACAGCGTCACGGCCGCGCGCACGGCTTCATCGAGTACGAGCACGCCGTGGTGCTCTGCAAAGGTGGCGACAAGGCCACGCACCATCTCGATCGCAGCAATCTCGTCGGGCTCTGCCACCTGCAGCGTCTGAAAGCGTCGCGTCAGCGCCGGGTCTTTCTCAATGTGGCGCTTGTACTCGCTCCAGGTGGTGGCACCGATCGTGCGCAAGGTTCCCCGTGCAAGCGCGGGCTTGAGCAGGCTGGCGGCATCGCCGGTTCCGGATTGCCCGCCCGCGCCGACCAAGGTGTGCACCTCGTCGATGAAGAGGATGACGGGCTGCACCGACTTGCCCGCCTCTTCCAGCAGGGCCTTGAGGCGGGACTCGAACTCCCCGCGCATGCTTGCGCCGGCCAACAGCGCTCCGACATCGAGGCTCCACAAGCGGCAGTTCTTCAGATCGGGAGGAACCTCGCCTTGCGCGATGGCCAACGCGAGCCCCTCGACCACCGCTGTCTTGCCGACGCCCGCGTCTCCCGTGAGCAGGGGATTGTTCTGACGGCGACGCAGCAGGATGTCGACCATCGTGCGGATCTCGTGTCCGCGCCCGATGACCGGATCGATCTGCCCTTGAGACGCGCGCTCGGTCAGATCCGTGCAGTAGCGCCGCAACGCGGACCTTCCATCCGAAGCTGCATCCGTGAGCGCGGCGCTGGCTTCACCGGGCAGCGCCGATGGCAGACCGGAGCCATCGTGCGGTCCTTCCTGCCCTTCGGGAGAACCGGCCACGATGGCATCGATGGCCTCCGTCAGTTGGTCTGCTGGGATTCTCTGAAACGCAGGCGAGATGCCAAGAAGCACACGCCGCAGGTCCGGCGTCTGAAGCAGCGCAGCAAGCAGCCACGCACCACGCACGCAATGCGCGCCGAACTCGAGACTCGAGAGCACCCACGCGCGCTCGATGGCAGCTTCGATGTGACTGGAAAAATCGGTCAGCGAGGTTGCACCCGATGGCAAGCTGGACAAGGCCGATGCGAAGTCTTTCTCGATGGCTTGCGCGTCGATCTGGTAGTGCCCACAGATGCGGTGCAGATCGCTGTCGTTGAGCTGCCAGAGCTGGTGAATCCAGTGCGTCAGTTCGACATAGGGATTGCCGCGCAGCTTGGCAAAGGCAGTGGCGGATTCGATGCCGCGAAACAAGGTGAGGTTGAGCTTGCCGAACAGCGCTCGCCGAGAGATCGTCATTGCGCGATCTGCCGTGCAACGTGCACGCCCTGTTCGATCGAGTCGTCTGCGAGGCCCCCTGTTGCCGGGCAGATTCCTGCGTTCTTTTTCCCCACTTCGCGCCCCCTATGCTTCTTGGAATGGGCGCGATTCTGGCGGCTCGCTGCGAGGCAAACACAGCACAGTTTCTACCAATGGTTAAACGAAAGACGGAGCCTATTGATCTGTGATGTTTGCCCGCCTCTCCTTACGTTCAGAGCACAAAGGAGGTAATTCACTAACGATATCGCGAGGGCGACAGGCAAGAAAAAACCCTCGACTCCTTTCGGAAGCTCGAGGGCTTGATAAGGGTCTGACGTTTCTCGACGTCAGCGATCGCAATTACATGTTGTCGATCATGACCTGACCGAAACCAGAGCAGCTCACTTGCGTCGCGCCGTCCATCAGGCGCGCGAAGTCATAGGTGACCTTCTTGCTGGCGATCGATTTTTCCATCGAGCTGATGATCAGGTCGGCCGCTTCGGTCCAGCCCATGTGGCGCAGCATCATTTCGGCGGACAGGATCTCGGAACCCGGGTTCACATAGTCCTTGCCGGCGTACTTGGGGGCCGTGCCGTGGGTGGCTTCGAACATGGCGACGGTGTCGCTCAGGTTCGCACCCGGTGCAATACCGATGCCGCCAACCTGTGCGGCCAGCGCGTCGGAGACGTAGTCGCCGTTGAGGTTCAGTGTGGCGATCACGCTGTATTCGGCGGGACGCAGCAGGATCTGCTGCAGGAACGCGTCGGCGATGCTGTCCTTGACGGTGATTTCCTTGCCCGTCTTGGGGTTCTTGAACTTCATCCACGGGCCGCCGTCGATCAGCTCGGCGCCGAATTCCTTGGCGGCCAGGTTGTAGCCCCAGTCACGGAAGCCACCTTCGGTGAACTTCATGATGTTGCCCTTGTGGACCAGGGTCACGCTGGGCTTGTCGTTGTCGATGGCGTACTGGAAGGCCTTGCGCACGAGGCGCTCGGTGCCTTCGCGCGAAACCGGTTTGACGCCGATGCCCGAGGTGTTGGGGAAGCGGATCTTCTTGACGCCCATCTCGTCCTGCAGGAACTTGATGAGCTTCTTGGCCTTGTCGCTTTCGGCTTCGAACTCGATGCCGGCGTAGATGTCTTCCGAGTTTTCGCGGAAGATAACCATGTTGGTTTTGTGCGGCTCGCGCACCGGGCTGGGCACGCCTTCGAAGTACTGGATGGGCCGCAGGCAGACGTACAGGTCGAGCTCCTGGCGCAGCGCCACGTTCAGCGAGCGGATGCCGCCGCCGACGGGCGTGGTCAGCGGGCCCTTGATGGACACCACGTAGTCGCGCACCGCATGCAGGGTTTCCTCGGGGAGCCAGACGTCGGGGCCGTAGACCTTGGTCGACTTCTCACCGGCGTAGACCTCCATCCAGTGGATCTTCTTCTTGCCGCCGTAGGCCTTGGCCACTGCGGCGTCCACCACCTTGAGCATCACCGGCGTGATGTCCAGCCCGGTGCCGTCGCCTTCGATGAACGGAATGATCGGCTGATCGGGCACATTGAGCGAATTGTCAGCGTTGACCGTGATCTTCTGGCCTTCGGTCGGGACTTTGATGTGCTGATAGCTGGACATGAGGGGGCTTGACTCCGGGAGTGACGTAATTCGAACGACTGTCTGCGAATTCAGACAGCGAGGGAGAATCGCTGTACAGCGCGCTAACAAATCGCTGTACATTTTAGACGCAACCCATCAGCGGACAATTGTCAACCGTAGGGCGATAGAGCCCGTTACTGGCTGACCTTCTGCTCGCCGGGAGGCGTTTCCAACCAATTCTCGATAGAGGAATCATCAATGAGCAAACTTCTCGCAGTCATGATCGCTGGCCTGTTCGCCGCTGGCGCGTACGCCCAGAACCCGGCCGGTACCACGCCCGAACAAGGCAACGCGACCAACAGCAAGCCGCAAGCTCGCGCTGAAGCCAAGAAGGAAGCCAAGCCCGCTGGTCAAGTGGCTCCCGCTGCTGGCGACATCGCCAAGACGCCTGAAGGCGGCGCCTTCGGTGCCGACAAGGCTGGCGTTGCTGGCGAAAAGCGCGCCAAGACCCGCGACGATCGTCGTCGCAACAAGGACGGCAGCGTGAAGCGCAAGGCCACGCAAGGCGGCACGCCTGACATGCCCGGCGCCAAGTAAGCTGGTCTGTCCCCCCTAAGAAAAGCGCTCTCCGGAGCGCTTTTTTTCGTTCGTAGTTTTGTTCAACCACTGTCAACCGGGGTTCTTGAGGTCCGTTGAATGGAGGCCTTCCGCAGGGAGGTGATCCATATCAACAATCTCAAAGGATTTCTCATGAACAAGCTGATCGCAGCCCTGGTCGCCGGCCTCTTCGCAGCCGGTGCATTCGCCCAAGCCGCCGAACCCGCTCCCGCAGCGCCGGCCGCTCCCGCCGTCCACAAGGCCAAGGCCAAGCACACGGTCAAGAAGCACAAGGTGCGCCACGTCTCCAAGGCCCACGCGGCCGCCGCCAAGAAGGTGTAAGCTTTCAAGCTCCCGGCAATGCCCGCTTCAGCGGGCATTTTTATTGGTCACGGGCCGACCTCGTGTGTCCCGGCCCCGAAAGAGTCATCCGATGTTTCAGCGTCTCGCCGCGCTGCTTCTGGTGTCCGCGTCCTTCCTGGCGCCGGCCCACGCGCAGCAGCAAATCCAACCGCAACCCCAAACCGATCTGGCACGCACGCAGTTGTCGGTCGGCCTCTACAAGATCGATGCGCAAGTGGCGCAATCGCCCCGCGAACGCGAGATCGGCCTGATGTTCCGCAAGACGATGCCGCAGGCCGAGGGCATGATCTTCGTCTTCGAGCAGCCGGCCACGCAGTGCTTCTGGATGCGCAACACCCTGTTGCCGCTGACCGTCGCCTTCGTGGCCGACGACGGCCGCATCGTCAACCTGGTCGACATGCAGCCGATGACCGAGAACTCGCACTGCTCCGAGGAGCCGGTGCGCTACGTGCTCGAGATGAACCAGGGCTGGTTCGCCAAGAAGAACATCAAGAAGGGTGCCAAGCTCGGCGGCGAGCTCTTCTCGGCCGCCAAGCGCTGAGCAACTCGGCGCGCGTAAAAAAGCCGACCCGCAGGTCGGCTTTTTTCATGGCAAGCGCCAGGTCCGGCTTCAGCCGAAGTTCTTCGCCGCGAAGTCCCAGTTGGCCAGCTTGGCCAGGAAGGTCTCGACGAACTTCGGGCGCAGGTTGCGGTAGTCGATGTAGTACGCGTGTTCCCACACGTCCACCGTCAGCAGCGCGGTGTCGGCGGTGGTCAGCGGCGTGCCGGCGGCGCCGGTGTTCACGATGTCCACCGAACCGTCGGCCTTCTTCACCAGCCACGTCCAGCCCGAACCGAAGTTGCCCACGGCCGACTTCACGAAGGCTTCCTTGAAGGCGTCGTAGCTGCCCCACTTGGCATCGATGGCCTTGGCCAGCGCGCCGGTGGGTGCGCCGCCGCCCTGGGGCTTCATGCAGTTCCAGAAGAAGGTGTGGTTCCAGATCTGGGCGGCGTTGTTGTAGATGCCGCCGCTGGACTTCTTGACGATCTCTTCGAGCGTCATCGCTTCGAACTCGGTGCCCTTTTGCAGGTTGTTCAGGTTCACCACGTAGGCGTTGTGGTGCTTGCCGTGGTGGTACTCGAGCGTTTCCTTCGAATACTCGGGGGCCAGTGCGTCGATGGCGTACGGCAGGGGTGGGAGCACATGTTCCATGGTTTTTTCTCGTGGGTTGGTTGTGGGGAATGAAGGATTCTAGGAAGTAATCAGGGGGGCGGCGTCAGACGCGTTCCCGTCGCGCCGCCGGGCGTCACGGTCAGGTCGACCGAGCCATCCGAAAGGCGCGCGACCACCGCATCGCCGGCCTGCAGGCTGCCCGCGCTGACGACCGCGCGGCCTTCGCCGTCGGTCAGCAAGGCATAGCCGCGCTGCAGCACCAGGGCGGGGTCGAGCAGCCGCAGGCGCAGGGCCACGCGTTCGAGCCGCTCGCGCCGCTGCGTCAGCGAACGCGTGAACTTCGCGGAGAAATCGGTGGCGATGGCCTGCGGCACCTGCGCCAGGCGCTCCTGGCGCGACAGCACCGCGTAGTGCAGCCGCTGCGCGTGGTGCGCCAACCGCAACTGCTGGCGCGCGACCAGGCCCGAGGGGCGGCCCAACCGTGCGGCCGCCTGGTCCAGCCGTTGGCCGAGCACGTCGAGGCGCCCGCCCAGCGCATCGCCGAGCCGCTCGTCGAGCAGGTCGAGCGCGCCGAGCCACAGGTCGCGCGGCGCGCTGACGAGTTCGGCGGCAGCCGTCGGCGTCGGCGCGCGCAGGTCGGCACAGAAATCGGCGATGGTGAAATCGGTTTCGTGCCCCACGCCGCTGATCACCGGCACGGGACTCTGCACGATGGTGCGCGCCAGCGTTTCGTCGTTGAAGGCCCAGAGGTCCTCGATGGAGCCGCCACCGCGCACCAGCAGGATCACGTCGACGGCCGGCTCCAGCGTGTAGAGCGACTGCAAGGCGCGCACCAGTTCGGCCGGCGCGTTGGCGCCCTGCACTGCCGCCGGCGCCAGCACCACGGGAACATGTGGCACGCGTCGCCGCAGCGCGGTCACGACGTCATGCAGCGCCGCGGCCCCCAGCGAGGTGACAACGCCCACGGCACGCGGCATGGAGGGCAGCGCGCGTTTGCGCGCCGGGTCGAACAGACCTTCGGCCTCGAGGCGTGCCTTGCGCTGCAGGAACTGCTCGAACAGCGCGCCCTGCCCCGCGCGCCGCAGGCTTTCGACCACCAGTTGCAGATCGCCGCGCGGTTCGTACACCGCCAGCCGACCGCGCACTTCGACCTGGTCGCCGTCGCGCGGCGTGAAATCGAGCAGGCCGGCCGCGCGGCGGAACATCGCGCAGCGCAACTGACCGGATTCGTCCTTGAGCGAGAAATAGCAATGACCGCTCGACGCACGCGAGAAGCCAGAGATTTCCCCGCGCACCGAGACCGGGTTGAAGCGCGCATCGAGCGCATCGGCCACCGCGCGGCACAGCGCGCCCACGGCCCACACGCGCGGCCCGGGCGCGGCATTCGGCTCCCTGAAGCTCATCGCGCCCCTCCGCCGCCGAGCGCCACTCTTCCACAACGGGCGTCGCGCCCCCCACTTTGGAGGGGTATGGTGGAACAGATGCACGAGTTCTCGTGCAAGCTGTTGATTTCATTAAAAAAAGTGCTGCTCAAAATTCAATCGATCTAACGGAAAGCCCGTCCCATGCGGGTTCGGAGACATTGCGCGATGGGTTAATCACAAAGTTATCCACAGAATCTGTGCGTCCTTGCCGACACGCAAACAAGCCGCGAGCCGATGGTGGCTCGGTGGATAATCGCCGCGCATTTGCAGTCTACGGGCCGGAGGATTTTCTTGTTTTCCATCATTGTTGCCGCGGGCTGGCCAATCTGGCCATTGCTCGCCTGTTCGGTCATCGCACTCGCGCTGGTCATTGAACGTTTCACCAGCCTCAAGACCGTCAAGGTCCTGCCGCCGAAGCTGCTGGACGAGACCATCACCGTGTCGCGCGGCGCGGTTCCCGGCCCGGATGTCGTGACCAAACTGGAAAGCAACTCGATGCTCGGCCAGGTGCTCGCCGCCGGCCTGCGCGCGCTGAACGCCAACCCGCGCTGCACCGAAGAAGACCTGCGCGCCGCCATGGAGGCCTCGGGCCGCACCGTGGCGCACAAGCTGGAACGCTACCTGCCGGCGCTGGCCACCATCGCCTCGGCCGCGCCGCTGCTCGGCCTGCTGGGCACGGTGATCGGCATGATCGAGATCTTCGGCTCGCAGTCGCCCGGCAGCGGTGCCGTCGGTTCGGGCAATCCGGCGCAGCTGGCGCACGGCATTTCGATCGCGCTGTACAACACGGCCTTCGGCCTGATCGTGGCCATCCCCACGCTGATCTTCTGGCGCTACTTCCGCAGCCGCGTCGACGAGTACCTGCTGAACCTCGAACTCTCGGGCGAGCGCTTTGCCCGCCACCTGAACGCCCTGCGCAAATGAGCACGCGGGGCCGCATGCAGTTTCGCCACGGCGCGCGCGACGAGCCGGAGATCAACCTGATCCCGTTCATCGACGTGCTGCTGGTCGTGCTGATCTTCCTGATGCTGTCGACCACCTACAGCAAGTTCACCGAGATGCAGCTGCGGCTGCCGACCGCGGACGTCGACGCCCAGCGCGACTACCCGAAAGAGGTGATCGTGGCAGTGTCGGCTGACGGCCGCTACGTGATCAACAAGTCGCCGCTGGCGGACCGCAGCGTCGACACCGTGGCCGCCGCGCTCGGCGCCGCCGCCACCGGTGGCAAGGACAGCGTCGTGATCATCAGCGCCGACGCCGCCAGCCCGCACCAGGCCGTGGTGACGGTGATGGAGGCCGCGCGCCGCGCCGGCCTGATGCAGATCACCTTCGCCGCCCAGTCGACGGCCCAGGCCGGTCACTGAGTGTCGACCAGCGCGCGGCTGCAGGACGCATGGCTGCGCCGCGGTGCGCTGGCCTGCCTGCTGTGGCCGCTGTCGCAGGTCTACGGCGCCCTCTTCGCGCTGCGGCGCGCCTTCTACCGATGGGGTTGGCAGAAAACCGGGCGTGTGCCGGTTCCCGTGATCGTGGTCGGCAATGTGATTGCGGGCGGGGCCGGCAAGACACCGGTCGTGATGGCCGTCGTGCGCCATCTTCAGGCGCGCGGCCTGCGGGTCGGTGTGGTGTCGCGCGGCTACGGCCGGCGCACCGACGACTGCCGTGAAGTCCAGGCCGACAGCGACCCGCAGGACGTCGGCGACGAACCCGCGCTGATCCACCATGCCACCGGCGCGCCGGTCTTCGTGGCCCGACAGCGCATCGAGGCCGCACGCGCCCTGCTCGAACAACACCCGGCCACCCAGGTCATCGTCAGCGACGACGGCCTGCAGCACTTGGCGCTGGCGCGCGACATCGAGATCTGCGTGTTCGACGACCGCGGTGTCGGCAACGGCTGGCTACTGCCCGCCGGCCCCCTGCGCGAGCCGTGGCCGCGCCATTGCGACCTGCTGTTGCACAGCGGCGAGCGGCCCGCCTTCGCCGAGGGCTACACCGCCACCCGCGAACTGGCGCCGCACGCCCTCGCGAAGGACGGTCGACGCATCCCGCTCGACACGCTCGCCGGCCAGCCCGTGATCGCGCTCGCCGCCATCGCGCGGCCAGAGGCCTTCTTCACGATGCTGCGCGCGCGCGGCCTGACGCTCGCGGACACCTTCGCGCTGCCTGACCACCACGATTTCAACGGCTGGCAACGACCAGCCGGTCCCGCCCTGCCCCTCGTCTGCACGGAAAAAGACGCCGTCAAGCTCTGGCAGCAGGCGCCCGACGCGCTCGCCGTGCCACTGCACTTCGAACCCTCGCCGGCGTTCTTCGCCGCCCTCGACGCGAAGCTATCATCGCTCGATGGATACCAAGCTGCTTGAACTGCTCGTCTGCCCCGTCACCAAGGGCCCGCTGACCTGGAACGCCGAGAAGCAGGAACTCTGCTCGCGCAGCGCGCGCCTGGCCTACCCGGTGCGCGACGGCATCCCGGTGCTGCTCGAGAACGAGGCCCGCACGCTGTCCGACGAAGAGCTGGGCCTGTGAGCTTCACCGTTCTGGTGCCGGCCCGGCTGGCTTCGACGCGACTTCCCAACAAACCGCTGGCCGACATTGCCGGCCTGCCGATGGTCGTGCGCGTGGCACAACGCGCCCGCCAGTCCGGCGCCCTTCGCGTGGTGGTGGCCGGCGACGACGCCACCATCATCGACGCCTGCAAGGCGCATGGTGTCGAGGCCCTGCTCACCCGCCAGGACCACGCCAGCGGCACCGACCGGCTGGCCGAAGCCTGCGAACAACTCGGGCTCGACGGTGACGCGATCGTCGTCAACGTGCAGGGCGACGAGCCGCTGATCGACCCCGCGCTGATCGATGCCGTGGCCGCCACGCTGGCTGCGCGACCGCAGGCCGCCATGAGCACCGCCGTCCATGCGATCGACTCGCTGGCCGACTTCATGAATCCGAACGTCGTGAAGGCCGTGCTCGACGCACAAGGTCATGCGCTCTATTTCAGCCGTGCACCGATCCCCTGGTGGCGCGACGGCTCTTCAGGCGGCGCGGCACCCTCGGTGCTGCCCAGCCCGGCACCGCTTCGTCATATCGGCATCTACGGCTATCGCGCGGGCTTCGTGCGGCAATTTCCGTTGCTGTCGCCCGCGCCCGTCGAAGCCACCGAAGCACTCGAACAGCTGCGCGCGCTGTGGCACGGGCACCGCATCGCGGTGCACGTGAGCGATGTGGCACCGGGCCCCGGGATCGACACGCCCGAAGACCTGGCACGCGTGCGCGCCGTCTTCGCGGCCGGCTCGCCTGCGTGAGCTGCAGGCCGCCCCGAGGGAGACGGCGGCAATTTGTCACGGGGACGCATGCTATCCTCAATGCAATTCCGCCTCGGCGCGCCTGAGGGCGCGCATGGGGCGCGACACAAAATCTAAGAACCTTCCGAGGACACCATGAGACTTATTTTGCTGGGCGCGCCCGGAGCAGGCAAAGGCACGCAAGCGACCTTCATCTGCCAGAAATACGGCATTCCCCAAATCTCGACCGGCGACATGTTGCGCGCCGCGGTCAAGGCAGGCACCCCCCTCGGGCTGCAGGCCAAGACGATCATGGATTCGGGTGCACTGGTCAGCGACGACCTGATCATCAACCTCGTGAAGGAACGCATCGCGCAGCCCGACTGCGACGGCGGTTTCCTGTTCGACGGCTTCCCGCGCACCATTCCGCAGGCCGACGCCATGAAGGCGGCCGGCGTCAAGCTCGACTACGTGCTCGAGATCGACGTGCCCTTCGGCGACATCATCGAACGCATGAGCGGCCGCCGCTCGCACCCGGCCTCGGGCCGCACCTACCACGTCAAGTTCAATCCGCCGAAGGTGGAAGGCAAGGACGACGTGACCGGTGAAGAGCTGATCCAGCGCGAAGACGACAAGGAAGAGACCGTGCGCAAGCGGCTCGACGTCTACAGCCAGCAGACCCGTCCGCTGGTCGACTATTACTCGGCCTGGGCCAAGACCGACCCGGCCGCCGCGCCGAAGTACCGCGCCATCCAGGGCGTGGGCACGGTCGACGAGATCACGCAGCGCGCGCTTGCCGCCCTGAACAGCTGATTCAGAGGCTGATTCGTCAGCCTCTTTCTCCTAGCCGCCCTCCGCCTCCGGCAGGGCGGCCACTCCCAAGAGTTCCAGCACCAGCGCGACCCGCGCCTTCACCGGCGTGAGTGCGCTCGCATCCCGCAGCCCGTCACCGGGTTTCGGCAGGATGCGTCCGTTGGCACAGCGCGTGGCGCGCAGCACCGACACGCCACCGCCCTGCGCCTTCAGCGCTGCGGCTTCCAGCGCGTGGTGCACGGTGCCGTTGCCGGTCGTGGCCACGACCAGGCCGCGCAAGGGCTCAGCCGACGGGAGCAGCAACGCCTCCACGATCGCACCGCTCGCGCCCGCGTGGCTCATGACGATCTCGACGCGGGGCCACGGCTTCGATACCGCCTCCAGCCGCGCCGCATCGAACGGCGCTCCCTGCGGCCACGCACGCACGCGCCGCACTTCGCCCTCCTCCACATAGCCGACCGGCCCCGCATCGCCCGACGCGAAGGCATCGAGACGGTAGGTGTGCACCTTCTGCACATCGAGACCGCTGTGGACCGTTCCCGCGCACACCACCGTCACGCCCCGTGCGCCGGGCGTCGAGGCCACAGCGAGCGCGTCGCGCACGTTCTGCGGACCGTCGGGCGACAGGGCCGTTGCCGGGCGCATCGCGCAGGTCAGCACCACCGGCTTGGCCGGCGCGAGCACGGCGTGCAGGAAGAAGGCCGTTTCCTCCAGCGTGTCGGTGCCGTGCGTGATCACGATGCCGGCCACATCAGGCTGCGCCAGCCAGTGCGCGCAACGCGCGGCCAGCTGGCGCCAGGTGTCGGCGTCCATGTCCTTGCTGTCGAGCTGCGCGACCTGCTCCGCCACCAGCGCCACGCCGGCCGGCGCCTCGATGCCGCCCAGCAGGTCCGCCACGCCCACCTGTCCGGCGGTGTAGCCGATGTTGTCACCGCTGCTGGCGGCCTTGCCGGCAATGGTGCCGCCGGTGCCCAGCACGACCACGCGGCGCGTCTCGGACGAAGAGGAATGAGTCATGGCTTGTCAACTTTTGAAAACTGGTTAAAAATACAGGTACTGGATATCTAGCCAGTGCCGCAAGGAAACCACTATGCAGTTCGCAGTGAAGCTTACCGCCCGCCAGCAGCAGATCCTGGACTTGATCCAGGGCGCCATCGCACGCACCGGTGCGCCGCCCACGCGCGCCGAAATCGCCAACGAGCTGGGCTTCAAGTCGGCCAACGCCGCCGAGGAGCACCTGCAGGCCCTGGCCCGCAAGGGCGTGATCGAACTCGTCAGCGGCACTTCGCGTGGCATCCGCCTCAAGGGCGATGCGCTGCGCTCGCTCCACGAAACGCGCCACCGCGAAGGCAACCAGTTCTCGCTCTCGCTGCCCGGCATGGCCCAGCTCGCGCTGCCGCTCATCGGCCGCGTGGCGGCGGGTTCGCCCATCCTTGCGCAAGAGCACGTCGACCAGACCTACTACGTCGAGAACACGCTGTTCCAGCGCCAGCCCGACTACCTGCTCAAGGTGCGCGGCATGTCGATGCGCGACGCCGGCATCATGGACGGCGACTTGCTCGCCGTGCAGGCCACGAAGGAAGCGCGCAACGGCCAGATCGTGGTGGCACGCCTGGGCGAAGAAGTCACCGTGAAGCGCCTGAAACGCAACAAGCAGGTGATCGAGCTGCACGCCGAGAACCCCGACTACCCGACCATCATCGTCCAGCCCGGCGAGCCCTTCGAGATCGAAGGCCTCGCGGTCGGCCTCATCCGCAACACGATGCTGATGTAGCCCCCCGGGCCTGCGTGCTGCCAGCAGCACGCACCTCATCCGGCCGCGACAGGTGGCGGGCGTATGGCGCGAAGTCGCCATCACCCTGTCGTGGCCGATTCAAGAAATCCTGCCTGTGTTCAACCTCATACTTTTTTGGAGTTCACATGGGAATCGCCCTCCTCGCCATCGCCGACCTCTGGTCGCCCCTGCAATCGCTGGCCACCCGCTGGATGCCCGCCCGCCGCCCGTCGCATGGTGAGAGCGGCGACGCTGCCGCTGGCCTGCGCTACGTGGCCATTCGCCCGGCCTGCACGGCACGCACCGCTGGCAGCCCGGCGCCGGCCGCGTCACCGTCCGCCGCCACGCCCGCCCGCCCGCTGCGCGTGGTCCGCGTGGTCGACCGGCAAGGCTCGCAGCGCGGCTGCGCCAACCGGGTCGTGATTTCCGGCCGCATGGCCGACGTGTGCGCCGAACTCGACCGGCTCGCCGCGCTGGAAGCCGCGGAAACCGGCAGCGGCGCGCCCCGCCCCAGCCACCTGCACTGAGAAAGTGCCAACGAACCCGCCGTGCCTGCGCACTCTGCGCACCCTCATGCGCACGGCGGATTCACTGGAATCGGCCTGAAACAGGCCTCCCGGGCGCCATCCGGCACCGGGTATCCAAACGTTCACACGTGCGACGTGCCGATGCTGCGAGGCACAATGGCATGCCATGAACATTGTGATCCTCGACGACTACCAGGACGCCGTGCGCAAGCTGCAGTGCGCTGCCAAGCTGGACGCTTACGCCGCCAAGGTCTACACCAACACGGTCAAAGGCATCGGTCAGCTGTCGGTTCGCCTCAAGGATGCGGACGTCATCGTGCTCATCCGCGAGCGCAGCCAGATCTCCCGCCAGCTGATCGAGAAGCTGCCCAAGCTCAAGCTGATTTCCCAGACCGGTCGCGTCGGCGGCCACATCGACGTCACGGCCTGCACCGAACGCGGTGTGGCGGTGGCCGAGGGCTCGGGTTCGCCGCAGGCGCCCGCCGAACTCACCTGGGCGCTGATCATGGCGGCCATGCGCCGCCTGCCGCAGTACATCAGCAACCTCAAGCACGGGGCCTGGCAGCAGTCGGGCCTCAAGTCGGCGTCGATGCCGCCGAATTTCGGCGTGGGCTCGGTGCTCAAGGGCAAGACGCTGTGCATCTGGGGCTACGGCCGCATCGGCCAGCTGGTGGCCCGCTATGGGCAGGCCTTCGGCATGCAGGTCGTGATCTGGGGCCGCGAGGCCAGCTGCGCCAAGGCGCGCTCCGACGGCTTCCAGGTGGCACAGAACCGCCACGAATTCTTTGCGGCCGCCGACGTGCTGTCGGTGCACCTGCGGCTCAACGAGGACACCCAGGGCCTCGTCAAGCTCGAAGACCTCTCGCGCATGAAGCCGACGGCGCTGTTCGTCAACACCTCGCGCGCCGAGCTGGTCGAGGCCGATGCCCTGCTGGCTGCGCTCAACCGCGGGCGCCCCGGGCTGGCGGCCATCGACGTGTTCGAGAGCGAGCCTCCGCTGCAGGGCCATGCGCTGCTGCGCCTCGAAAACTGCATCTGCACGCCGCACATCGGCTACGTCGAGCAGGAAAGCTACGAAAGCTACTTCGGCCAGGCGTTCGACAACGTCGTGAGCTTCATCAAGGGCAACCCCACGAACATCGTGAACCCCGGCGCGCTGCAGGTCCGGCGGTGAACGCATGAGCCGGCCCGCGCCGCAGCGAGGCGCGCTCTGGGCGCTGCTGGCCGGCAATTTCGTGATCGGCACGGGCGTGATGGTCGTGCCGGGCACCCTCAATGAGATCAGCGCCTCCTTGGCCATCAAGGTCGCCACCGCAGGCCAGCTGATCAGCGCGGCCGCCTTCGTGATGTGCCTGGGCGCCCCGCTGCTGGCCGCCGCGGTCGCCGGCTGGGACCGCCGCAAGCTGCTCGCCCTCACCCTGCTCTGGTACGCCGCGTGGCACGTGGTTGCGGCGCTCGTGCCCAGCTTCGGCGCGCTGCTGCCGGTGCGCATGCTGACGGTGATCGCGCCCGCCATCTTCACGCCCCAGGCCGCGGCCTGCGCCGGCATGCTGGTGCCGCCCGAGCAGCGCGGGCGCGCCGTCACCTTCGTCTTTCTCGGCTGGTCGGTGGCCTCGGTGCTGGGCCTGCCGATCGGCGCGCTGATCGGCGGCCACCTGGGCTGGCGCATGGCCTTCATGGCCATCGCGGCGCTCAGCGTCGTGAGCGCCGCCTCGGTCTGGCTCACGCTGCCCAGCGGCATCCGGCCCGCCGCGCTCACAGCCGCTGCCTGGTCGCGGGTGCTGCGCAGCCCGGTGCTGATGGGCATCGTGTCGGTCACGGCGCTGCAGGGCGTCGGCCAGTTCGTGCTGTTCAGCTATTTCGGCCCGCTGCTCAAGCAGGGCTTCGGCGCCGATGCCAACACGCTGAGCCTGATGTGGGCGCTGTTCGGCGCCTTCGGCCTGCTGGGCAACATGGTGGTGAGTCGCTACATCGACCGCGTCGGCGCCGGGCGCATGGTGCTGCTGACGACCGGGCTGATCGCGCTGAGCCTGCTGCTGTGGCCGCTGGCCAGCACGCTGGCGTGGCTCGCGGTGGTGCTCGTGCCCTGGGGCCTGGGCTGCTTTGCCACCAACTCCTCGCAGCAGGCGCGCCTCGTGGGGCTGGCGCCCGCCCTGGCGCCGGGCTCGGTGGCGCTCAACAGTTCGGGCATCTACATCGGCCAGGCCCTGGGCGCGGCGCTGGGCGGCTGGCTGCTGGCGAACGACGCCACCGAGTGGATGAGCCGGGTCGGTTTTGCACTGATGCTGCTGGCCATGGGCCTGAGCATCGCCATCGACCGCAGCCGCCGCCCGGCCTGAATCCGATGCCCCGCGTAACACCCGGGGCGCGGGTCTCCCGCGAGATTGCAAAATCGGAGCTTTCGTCCGTGTCGCGCACCCGCGCCGACGCGGCCGCCCCGGACACCCACCAACCCATGAGAACCTTGATCCCATGACAGTGAACTACCCCCGAATCGGCGTGATCGGCGCCGGCGCCATGGGGCGCGGCATCGCGCAGATCGCCGCCCAGGCCGGCAGCGAAGTGCTGCTGCTCGACAGCTTCGCCGGTGCCGCCGAGCGCGGCCGCGAAGCCCTCGCCGCCCAATGGAACAAGCTGCACGAGAAGGGCAAGATCGACGCCCCCACGCGCGACGCCTACGCGGCGCGCGTGAAGGCGGTCGACGGCATGCAGGCGCTCGCCGGCTGCGACCTCGTGGTCGAGGCCGTGGTCGAGAACCTCGAGGTCAAGCGCACGCTGTTTCGCGAGCTCGAGGACGTGGTCGCGCCCACCGCCACGCTGGTCACCAACACCTCGTCGCTGTCGGTCACGGCCATCGCGGCGGGCCTGCAGCACCCCGCGCGCTTCGCGGGCTTCCACTTCTTCAACCCCGTGCCGCTCATGAAGGTGGTCGAGGTGGTGGCGGGCTTCAAGACCTCGCCCGAGGTCTGCCAGAAACTGGCCGGCTACGCCACACAGATGGGCCACAGCGCCGTGCAGGCGCAAGACACGCCCGGCTTCATCGTCAACCACGCGGGCCGCGGCTACGGCACCGAGGCACTGCGCATCGTCGGCGAAGGCGTGGCCGACTTCGCCACCATCGACCGCATCCTGAAGGACCAGGCGGGTTTTCGCCTCGGCCCGTTCGAGCTGCTCGACCTGACGGCGCTCGACGTGTCGCACCCGGTGATGGAGTCGATCTACCACCAGTACTTCGAAGAGCCGCGCTTCCGCCCGAGCGTGATCACCGCGCAGCGCCTGGCCGCCGGCGCACTCGGCCGCAAGACGGGCGAAGGCTTCTACCGCTATGAAGACGGCGTGATGCAGCAAACGCCCGAGGCGCCGGCGCCGGTGATCGAAGGCACGCCCGCGGTCTGGGTGTCGCCGCGCGCCGCGCGCCGCGCCGAGCTGCTGCGCCTGGTGAACACGCTGGGTGCGCAGATCGACAGCGGCAGCGCCCCCGCACCGCAGTCGATCATCCTGGTCGCGCCGCTGGGCTTCGACGTGACGACGGTCGCGGCGGTCGAGCGGCTGGACGCCACGCGCACTGTCGGCATCGACATGCTGATCGACGACGCCGCCACCAAGCGCCGCGTGCTCGCCACCAACCCGGCCACGCGCCGCGACGTGCGCGACGCCGCGCACGCCCTCTTCGCGCGCGACGGCAAGGCCGTGAGCGTCATCCGCGACAGCGGTGGCTTCGTCACGCAGCGCGTGATCGGCGCCATCGTCAACATCGCCGCCGACATGTGCCAGCAGCGCGTGTGCACGCCGGCCGACCTCGAGACCGCCGTGCAGCTGGGCCTGGGCTACCCGCGCGGCCCGCTCGCCATGGGCAACCTCTACGGGCCGACCAACATGCTCGAAGTGCTGTTCAACCTGCAGACCGTGTATGGCGACCCGCGCTATCGCCCGAGCCCGTGGCTGCGCCGCCGCGGCGCGCTGGGCCTGAGCCTGCTGCACGAAGAAGAATAAGCACGCACACCATGACCGCCGAACTCAAGAGCACCAGCGAAGGCAGCACCATGGTGCTGACCATCGTCAACCCGACCCAGCGCAATGCACTGGGCCCCGAGATCTATGCCGCCGGCATCGAGGCGCTGAACGGCGCCGAGAGCAGCGACGAGATCCGCAGCGTCGTCATCGTGGGCGAAGGCGCCTGGTTCTGCGCCGGCGGCTCGCTGCAGCGGCTGCTGGCCAACCGCCAGCTCGACCGCTCGGTGCAGGCCGAGAGCATCGAGGGCCTGCACAACTGGATCGACTCGATCCGCACCTTCCCCAAGCCAGTGATCGCGGCCGTCGAGGGTGCGGCGGCCGGCGCCGGCTTCTCGCTCGCACTGGCCTGCGACTTCGTCGTGGCCGCGCGCGACGCCGTGTTTGCGGCCTCGTACAGCAACGTGGCGCTCTCGCCCGACGGCGGCCTCAGCTGGCACCTCGGGCAGGCGCTGCCGCGCCAGCTGGCGAGCG
Organism: Variovorax sp. GW460-12-1-14-LB1; assembly: GCF_059423605.1. NCBI lineage: Bacteria > Pseudomonadati > Pseudomonadota > Betaproteobacteria > Burkholderiales > Comamonadaceae > Variovorax > Variovorax sp. GW460-12-1-14-LB1. The sequence continues at coordinate 62,366 of NZ_JBWKYF010000009.1, read as the reverse complement.
AATGGCTCATGAACGGCGAGCGCATCGAGGCCGCGCGCCTGCATGCCTTCGGCCTCGTCAATGAGCTCACCGACAGCGGACAGGCGCTGGCCGGCGCGATGGCCCTGGCCACGCGCCTGAACGCGCGCGCGCCGAACTCGCTGGCCAGCATCAAGGAGCTGCTGAGCGACGCGCGCGGCGCCACACTGGCGTCGCAGCTATCGCAGGAGCGCGATCATTTCGTGCGCAATCTGCACCACGCGAACGCGGGCATCGGCATCGCCGCGTTCCTCGACAAGACACCGCCACGCTACGAGTGACGCCTGACGGCGTCGCTCTTGAGACACCCCACAGCTTTTCAGTCGCCGAGAGGACAGACCATGGACGACCCCATTCTTACCATCGAAGAACGTGAAGCGATCAACAGTGGTCGCTGGTTTTCTTCCCTATCTCCATCGCTACGGCACGACATCCTCCGATGCGCCTTTGTCAAACGCTACAAGGACGGCGACCTGCTCGCCGCGCGCGGCGACCCGCCCGAGCACTGGATCGCCTGTGCCAAGGGGGCGTTGCGCGTGAGCTCGACCGCGGTGTCGGGCAAGCAGGTGACGCTGACCTACGTCGAACCGGGCATCTGGTTCGGCGACGTGGCGATGTTCGACGGGGAACGGCGCACGCACGACACGTACTCGCACGGCGACACCACCGTGCTGTGCGTGGCGCGGGCCGACTTCCAGAAGATCCTGGCCACGCACGTCGAGCTGTACGAAGCGCTGATGCGGCTGCAGGCGCGCCGCATCCGCACGCTGTTCGGGCTGGTGGAAGACCTCAACACCCTGCCCTTGCGCGCACGCCTGGCCAAGCAACTCATTCATCTGGTGCGCAGCTACGGCGTGCCCAGCCTGGACGACGGCAGCCAGACGCGCATCGGCCTGCAACTGGCGCAGGAAGAACTCGCGCAGCTGCTCGGCGCCTCGCGCCAGCGGGTCAACCAGGAACTCAAGACGATGGAGCGCGAGGGCACCATTCGGATCGAGCCGGCCGGACTGGTCGTGCTGGACCGCTCGGCGCTGATGCAAATCTCCGTAGCAGACAACTAAAAGAATCGACATGAGCCAGGACTTCTCCAGTTTCATCGGCACCCGCGCGGTGTCCCAACAGCACACCTTCGACGTGGACGCGCTCGCGGCCTGGCTCGAAAAGAACCTCGAGGGCTTCCAGGGTCCGCTGACGGTCGAGATGTTCAAGGGCGGGCAGTCCAACCCGACCTACAAGCTGGTCACGCCCACGCAGAGCTACGTGATGCGCGCCAAGCCCGGTCCGGTCGCCAGGCTGCTGCCCTCGGCCCATGCGGTCGAGCGCGAATACAAGGTGATGCGCGGCCTGCAGGGCACCGACGTGCCCGTGCCGCGCATGCACTGCCTGTGCGAAGACGAGGCCATCATCGGCCGCGCCTTCTACATCATGGAGTTCATGCAGGGCCGCGTGCTGTGGGACCAGTCGCTGCCCGGCTTCAGCAACGCCGAACGCGCGGCCTACTACGACGAAATGAACCGCGTCATCGCGGCGCTGCACACGGTCGACTTCGCCGCCCGCGGCCTGGGCGACTACGGCAAGCCCGGCAACTACTTCGAGCGCCAGATCGGCCGCTGGAGCAAGCAGTACAAGGCCTCGGCCGATGGCGCCGGCGAACTGTCGCAGCCCATCGAGGCCATGGAGCGCCTGATCGACTGGCTGCCCGCCCACATGCCGGCGAGCGCACGCGACGAGAGCAAGGTCTCCATCGTGCATGGCGACTACCGCCTGGACAACGTGATGTTCCACGCCACCGAACCGCGCATCATCGCGGTGCTCGACTGGGAGCTCTCCACGCTGGGCCACCCGCTGGCCGACTTCAGCTACCACTGCATGTCGTGGCACATGCCCCCCACCACCGGCCGCGGCATCGGCGGCGTGGACGTGGCGGCGCTGGGCATTCCCACCGAGAGCGAATACATCGCCCGCTATTGCGAGCGCACGCGCGTCAGCACGCCCGAGGCGCTGGCGCCCGACTGGAATTTCTACCAGGCCTACAACCTGTTTCGCATGGCCGCCATCCTGCAGGGCATTGCGAAACGCGTCGAAGCCGGTACTGCATCGAGCGAGCAAGCCGTGGCGTCCGCCCGAGGCGCACGGCCGATGGCCGAGATGGCCTGGCAATTTGCCCAAAAGGCATAGCCAGCCCTCCCCCTTAACCCCACCAGGAGACAGCATGGATTTCGAATATTCGGCCAAAACCAAGGAGCTTCAGAAGCGCGTTCTCGCCTTCATGGAAGACCACATCTACCCGGCCGAAGCCGAGTACAGCGCCGAACTGGCCGCCAACACGGTCGCCGGCAAGCGCTGGAGCGCCCTGCAGACCGTCGAGAAGCTCAAGGCCAAGGCCAAGGCACAAGGCCTGTGGAACCTGTTCCTGCCGGTCGACAGCGCCTCGGCCTCGGGCTATGAGGGTGCCGGCCTGACCAACCAGGAGTACGCCCCGCTGGCCGAGATCATGGGCCGGGTGCCATGGGCCTCCGAAGCCTTCAACTGCTCGGCGCCCGACACCGGCAACATGGAAACCATCGCCCGCTACGGCTCGGAAGAGATCAAGGCGCGCTGGCTCAAGCCGCTGCTCGAAGGCCAGATCCGCTCGGCCTTCGCCATGACCGAACCCGACGTCGCTTCCAGCGATGCCACCAACATCGCCACGCGCATCGAGCGCCAGGGCGACGAGTACGTCATCAACGGCCACAAGTGGTGGATCTCCGGTGCCGCCGATCCGCGCTGCGCCGTGTTCGTCACCATGGGCAAGACCGATCCCGAAGCGCCCAAGCACTCGCAGCAGAGCATGGTCATCGTGCCCGCCGACACCAAGGGCATCCGCATCGTGCGCCCCCTGAACGTGATGGGCTACGACGACGCGCCGCACGGCCACGTCGAGATGTATTTCGAGAACGTGCGCGTGCCCGTCGGCAACATCCTGCTGGGCGAAGGCCGCGGCTTCGAGATCGCCCAAGGCCGCCTTGGCCCCGGACGCATCCACCACTGCATGCGCCTGATCGGCCTGGCCGAACGCGCGCTCGAGCTGATGTGCAAGCGCGCCTCGTCGCGCGTGGCCTTCGGCAAGACCGTCGCCTCGCAGACCGTCACGCAGGAACGCATCGCCGAAGCGCGCTGCAAGATCGACATGGCCCGCCTGCTCACGCTGAAGGCCGCCTGGCTGATGGACGTGGCCGGCAACAAGGTCGCACGCACCGAGATCGCGATGATCAAGGTCGTGGCACCCACCATGGCCTGCCAGGTCATCGACTGGGCCATGCAGGTCCACGGCGGCGGCGGCATGTGCGACGACTTCCCGCTGGCCTCGGCCTACGCACAGGCGCGCACGCTGCGCTTTGCCGACGGTCCGGACGAAGTGCACCGCAACGCGATCGCCAAGTGGGAGCTGGGCAAGTACGCCGCCGACAAGTCGGGTGCCACCGCCGACGCGCCTGTCACGCGCTTCTGATCCAGACAAAAGAAAGGGCGCGATCGCCGCGCCCTTCTCTTTCCAATCTGGCCATGCCGCCTACGCCTTGCGCGTCGGCGGCATTTTTATTTACCGCATTCGGTCAGAGCTTCTTCTGCAGGAAGACGGCGTGGCCGAATTCCGGGTCGAGCTGGTAGCTGACGAAGCCTTCGCGCTGGTAGCTGCGCAGCGCGGGGGCGTTGCCCGACAGCACCTCGAGCGTGAGCTTGCAGGCGCCGCGCCGCCGGGCTTCCTGCTCGACCTGCGCAAACATCTGCTGTGCCACGCGCTGGCCACGGTGGCTGGCGCGCACGACCACGTCGTGCACATTGACCAACGGCTGGCAGGCGAAGGTCGAGAAACCCTCGATGCAGTTGATCAGGCCCACGGGCGTGTCGCCGTCGAAAGCCAGCACGCTGAACGCCTGCGGACGCGCCGCCAACGCGGCGGGCAGGCCTTCGCGCACCGATGCGGGCAATGGCGTGCCGCCGCCGGCTGGGTCGCGCGCGTAGCTGTCGAGCAACTCGACCAGCGCCGCCGCTTGCAGCGGATCGCGGTAGTCGGCAAGGCGGGTTTCGATGCGGCCCGCCGTCGTCATGCGACAGGCCTGAGCGTGGCCGCGAGGCGCTCGGCGCAGGACTGCGACTGCTTCGGATCGCGCGCCTCGACCATCACGCGCACCAGCGGCTCGGTGCCACTCGCACGGATCAGCACGCGGCCCGCATCGCCCAGCTCGGCTTCGATGCGCTTCGTTTCGCTGGCGAGCGCCTGGTTGCTCTTCCAGTCCTGGTCGGGCGCGAGGCGCACGTTGATCAGCGTCTGCGGGAACAGCGTCACGCCTTCGAGCAGCTGCGCCACCGTCTTGCCGCTGCGCACGCAGGCCTGCAGCACCTGCAGCGCGCTGACGATGCCGTCGCCCGTGGTGTGGCGGTCGAGCGCCAGCAGGTGGCCGGAGCCTTCGCCGCCGAGCAGCCAGCCGCGCTTGTCGAGCTCTTCAAGCACGTAGCGGTCGCCGACCTTGGCGCGCACGAACTCGATGTCCTGTGCGCGCAGGGCCATCTCGACGGCCTTGTTGGTCATGAGCGTGCCGACCACGCCCGCCGGCTTCTCGCCGCGCGCGACGCGTTCGGCCACCATCAGGTACAGCAGCTCGTCGCCGTTGAACAGGCGGCCGCTGGCGTCGACCAGCTGCAGCCGGTCGGCGTCGCCGTCCAGCGCGATGCCGTAGTCGGCCTTCTGCGCCGTCACCGTGGCGACCAGCGCCTCGGGATGCGTGGCGCCGAAGCCCTTGTTGATGTTGAGTCCGTCGGGCGCACAGCCGATGCTGGTGACGTCCGCGCCCAGTTCGTGGAACACGTTCGGCGCCACCTGGTAGGCCGCGCCGTGGGCGGCATCGACCACCAGCTTCATGCCGCGCAGCGACAGGTCGTTGGCGAAAGTGCTCTTGCAGAACTCGATGTAGCGGCCATCCGCATCATTGAGGCGGCGGGCCTTGCCCAGGTTGGCCGAGTCGACCCAGACGGGTTCTTCTTCGAGCGCGGCCTCGACGGCCAGCTCCCAGGCATCGTCGAGCTTGGTGCCCTGCGCGCTGAAGAACTTGATGCCGTTGTCGGGAAAGGCGTTGTGGCTGGCGCTGATCACCACGCCCAAGCTGGCGCGCTGGGCGCGCGTGAGGTAGGCCACACCCGGCGTAGGCAACGGGCCGAGCAGCACCACGTCGACGCCGGCGGAGTTGAAGCCCGACTCGAGCGCCGACTCGAGCATGTAGCCCGAGATGCGGGTGTCCTTGCCGATCAGCACCGTGGGACGGGCCTGGGTTTTCTTGAGCACGCGGCCGACGGCGTGCGCGAGACGCAGCACGAAATCGGGGGTGATGGGCGATTGGCCGACCGTGCCGCGGATGCCGTCGGTGCCGAAATACTTACGGGTCATGTTGTTGCTCTTTGAAGGTGTTCTTGCGGTGCTTCCGCGCGCATGGCACGCCATACGGCGAGGGCGGCGACGGTGTCGCGTACGTCGTGCACCCGCACGACCGCCGCACCGCGGTCCACGGCCAGCACGGCGGCTGCCACGCTGGGCACGGTACGCCCGGATGCATTCTCGATGCCGGTGACGGCCCCGATGGAGGACTTGCGGGACCAACCTAGCAACAAGGGGTAACCGGTTGCCAACAATTCCCGCTGTCGACCGAGGAGCGCGAAGTTCTGCGCCACGCTCTTGCCGAAACCGACGCCCGGATCGAGTGTGATGCGCGCAGGGTCGATGCCCAGCGCCGTCAGGGGCGCCAGTTGCGCGTCCCAGAAAGCCAGCACCTCGGGAATCACGTCACCCTGCATCGGCAGCGCCTGCATGGTCTGCGGGTCGCGGTGCATGTGCATCAGGCAGATGCCGCAGGTCGGGTGCGCCGCCACGGCCTCGCGCGCGCCGGGTTGGCGCAGCGCCCAGATGTCGTTGACGATGTCCGCGCCCAGGTCGAGCACGGCGCGCATCACCTCGGGCTTGTAGGTGTCGATCGACAGCGGCACGTTCAGCTTCACGGCCTCGCGCACCACGGGCAGCACGCGCGCCAGCTCGGCGTCCAGCGGCACGGCGGGGCTGCCGGGGCGGGTCGATTCGCCGCCGATGTCGAGGATGTCGGCGCCCTCCTTCAGCAACTGCTCGCAGTGCTTCAGCGCAGTCTCGGTCGACGCGTGCGCGCCGCCGTCGGAGAAAGAATCGGGCGTGACGTTGACGATGCCCATCACGCGCGGCTGCGCGAGGTCAATCCTGAAACGCGAGGTCTGCCAAACCGCACCATCTGGCTCACCATGGAAAACGGGGCCAGGGGCCCCGTTGTTGCTTGATTTCAAGCCCACCTCAAGCGGCGGTCGGCGCCGGGTCAGGATTGACGGCCGGCGTGCCACCACTGCCGCCGCTGCCCGAAGGCGGGATGCGCGGCGTCCAGTCCTTGGGCGGACGCGGTGCGCGGCCGGCCATGATGTCGTCGAGCTGTTCGCTGTCGATGGTTTCCCATTCGAGCAGCGCCTTGGCCATGGCGTGCATCTTGTCGCTGTTCTCTTCGATGAGGCGGCGCGCCAGGGCGTACTGCTCGTCGATGATGCGGCGCACCTCGCCGTCGACCTTTTCCATGGTCTGTTCGCTCATGTTGGTCGTCTTGGTGACCGAGCGGCCCAGGAACACTTCGCCTTCGTTCTCGGCATAGACCATCGGGCCCAGCGCGTCGGTCATGCCGTAGCGCGTGACCATGTCGCGGGCGATGGAGGTCGCGCGCTCGAAGTCGTTGCTGGCGCCGGTGGTCATCTGGTGCATGAACACTTCTTCGGCGATGCGGCCACCGAACAGCATGCTGATCTGGTTCAGCATGTACTCGCGGTCGTAGCTGTAGCGGTCCTGCGACGGCAGGCTCATGGTCACGCCGAGGGCGCGGCCACGCGGAATGATCGTGACCTTGTGGACCGGGTCGCACTTGGGCAGCAGCTTGCCGATGAGGGCGTGGCCGGACTCGTGGTAGGCCGTGTTGCGGCGCTCTTCCTCGGGCATGACCATGCTCTTGCGCTCGGGGCCCATGAAGATCTTGTCCTTGGCCTTCTCGAAGTCCTGCATCTCGACCACGCGCGCATTGCGGCGGGCGGCCATCAGGGCGGCTTCGTTGCACAGGTTGGCCAGGTCGGCGCCCGACATGCCGGGCGTGCCGCGGGCGATCACGCTCGGGTTCACGTCCTGGCCCAGCGGGACCTTGCGCATGTGGACGGCCAGGATCTGTTCGCGGCCGCGGATGTCGGGCAGGGTGACGTACACCTGACGGTCGAAACGGCCCGGACGCAGCAGTGCGGCGTCCAGGATGTCCGGGCGGTTGGTGGCAGCCACCACGATCACGCCGAGGTTGGTTTCGAAGCCGTCCATCTCGACCAGCATCTGGTTGAGGGTCTGCTCGCGCTCGTCGTTGCCGCCGCCGAGACCGGCGCCGCGCTGGCGACCCACCGCATCGATTTCGTCGATGAAGATGATGCAAGGCGCGTTCTTCTTGGCGTTCTCGAACATGTCGCGCACGCGGGCTGCGCCCACGCCGACGAACATTTCAACGAAGTCGGAACCCGAAATCGAGAAGAACGGCACCTTGGCTTCGCCGGCGATCGACTTGGCCAGCAGCGTCTTGCCGGTGCCCGGAGGGCCGACCAGCAGCAGGCCGCGCGGAATGCGGCCGCCGAGCTTCTGGAAGCGCTGCGGGTCTTTGAGGAAGTCGACGACTTCACGGACTTCTTCCTTGGCCTCGTCGCAGCCTGCGACGTCGGCGAAAGTCACCGTGTTGTTGTTCTCGTCCATCATGCGGGCCTTGCTCTTGCCGAAGCTGAACGCCCCGCCCTTGCCGCCGCCCTGCATCTGGCGCATGAAGTAGATCCACACGCCGATCAGCAGCAGCATCGGGCCCCAACTGACCAGCAGGGTCATGAGGAGCGAGCCCTCTTCGCGCGGCTTGACGTCGAACTTGACGTTGTGGTCGATCAGGTCGCCCACGAGGCCGCGGTCGAGGACCGTGGCGGTCGTGCGGATCTTGCGATCGTCGTTGGTGACGGCGACGATCTCGCCGCCGCCGGCGCCTTCAGGAATGATGGCGCTCTTGATCTGGTTGTTGCGGACCTGGTCCAGGAACTCGGAATAGCTCACCGTTCCCGAGCCGACGCCACCGCGGGTGTCGAACTGCTTGAACACAGTGAACAACACCATGGCAATGACGAGCCATACGGCAACTTTGGAAAACCACTGATTGTTCAAACGAAGCTCCAGTCGAAAGCGCGTGACGGGAATATGAAATACGCGCTGAGGGTACGCAATTGCGCCCCATTTTAGGCTTTTCAAGCTGCGAAAAGCGGACATTTCCCTATAGCAGCCATAGGCTGACAAGGGTTTGCGCCCCTGGAGGGCACCCCACGGCAAGGTATCAATGCGTATCGAGCGCCTTCAATCCCCTGCCAATGAGGAAGGTCTCTGCCGATTTATCGCGCGATGCCTTGGGCTTGAGCGGCTTCACGACGCGGAAATTGGCCTTGAACATCTTGACCAATTCGTCGTACCCGCTGCCGTGGAATACCTTCGCCACCAATGCCCCTTCGGGCTTCATGTGGTGCTGGGCGAAGTCGATGGCCAGCTCGATCAGGTGCGCCACCCGGGCAGCGTCGGCCGAATGGATGCCCGACAGGTTGGGCGCCATGTCGGACACCACCAGGTCGGCCTTGCGGCCGTCCAGCACCGCCAGGAGCTGCGCCAGCAGCGCGTCCTCGCGAAAGTCGCCCTGCAGGAAGGTCACGCCTTCGATGGGCTCCATCGGCAGCAGGTCGAGCGAGATGATGGTGCCGTTGAGGTCGCCGACCGCCGCCCCGCCCGGCGACATGCGCCGCCGCAGGTACTGGCTCCAGGCGCCGGGAGTCGAGCCCAGGTCGACCACCAGCTGGCCGGGCTTGACCAGCCCGAGCGACTCGTCGATTTCCTTGAGCTTGTAAGCCGCGCGGGCGCGGTAGCCCTCTCTGGTCGCGAGCTTCACGTAGGGGTCGTTGATGTGGTCGTGAAGCCACGCCTTGTTGACTTTTTTGCTTTTGGCTTTGGTGCTCATGAGGGTGTTCGTGTACGCGTCGATAATACGGGGATGCCCGCCATTCAACTTACCCCTGCCGAGCGCAAGGTGCACCGCGCCGAAGCTCACCACCTGGATCCGATCGTCATGGTCGGTGGAGACGGGCTCACCCCTGCCGTGAAAAAGGAGGCCGACGCGGCCCTGAAGGCCCATGGCCTGATCAAGGTGCGCGTCTTCTCCGACGACCGCCTCGCGCGTGACGCCATGCTCCAGGAGCTCGCCGACGAGCTCGACGCCGCCCCGATCCAGCACATCGGCAAGCTGCTCGTGCTGTGGCGCCCGAAGCCCGAAAAAGAGCGTGTGATCGACGAAGACCGCATGCCCGGCCCGCGCGACGTGAAGATCGTCAAGTACAGCAAGCGCGGCGGCCAACGCCCTGAAATCAAGACACTGCGTGTGCTCGGCAACCAGCGCCTGACCCCTGGCGGCACCATCAAGCGCGCCAAGGCCAAGCGCCCGCTGTCGGCCAAGAAACGCAACCAGGCGGACTGAACTTGGTGGCAGCGCAAGGCGCCCAGCGCCATATCCTCTGCATGAAGTGGGGCACCAAGTACGGCCCCGAGTACGTCAACCGGCTCTACGCCATGGTGCGCCGCCACCTCAGCGGCGACTTCAAGTTCGTCTGCCTGACCGACGACGGCAACGGTATCCGCCCCGAAGTGACGTGCCTGCCGATTCCGCCGCTCAACCTCCAGCTGGCCCCGGGCCAGCGCGACGGCGCCTGGAAGAAGCTCACGACCTTCGAGCAGGACCTGCACGGCCTGCGCGGCACCGCCCTCTTCCTGGACGTCGACGTGGTGATCGTCGGCAGCCTGGACGCCTTCTTCGAACAACCCGGCGAGTTCCTGATCATTCACGACTACGCCCGCCCCTGGCGGCGCGAGCGGATCACGGGCAATTCATCGGTCTACCGCTTCGAGCTGGGCGCCCATGCCGACGTGCTGGCGTACTTTCGCGCCAACATGGACAAAGTGCAGGCCGAGTACCGCAACGAGCAGGCCTACCTGTCGGACGTGCTGCACAAGCAGGGCAAGCTGGCCTACTGGCCGGCCGCCTGGTGCCCGAGCTTCAAGTACCACGGCATCCCGACCTGGCCGACCAACTACTGGGAAGAGCCCTTCGTGCCCGAAGGCGCCCGCGTGATGGTGTTCCACGGCGAGTGCAACCCGCCCGATGCGCTGGCGGGACGGCGCAACCGCGCCTTCCGCTACATCCGGCCGGCGAGCTGGGTCGCCAAGCACTGGAAAGAGTAAAGCCGGAGGCGGCGGCGATGCGTGTCGCCGCCCCGGTTCAGCGTGGCGCCCGAGCGGCGGCACCCATGCGCCACAGCAACGTGCCGGCGCACACCCACTGAACGAAATACATGCCCGTGCCCACGGCGTGCCACAGCTTGAGGTTGTCGCGCGCCACGATGCGCGGCGCCACGGCGTACTGCTGCAACAGCGCCAGCAGCAGCGCCGCCAGCACCAGGAAGATGGCCGTCAACACCGGTTGGGTCATGCCATCGTCGGCCTTCTGGCGGAAATGGATCAGCAGGATCAGCCCGCAGCCGATGGCGATCCAGCTTTGCGCCTCGAACAGCTGGGCCGCGAAATTGCCCGCCACCGCCGGGTTGCCGAGCCGGGCGAAGAGCATCGGCACCACCAGGAAACCGATGGTGCTGAGACTGCCCCACCAGAGGGCCGCCAGCATCAGCGCGATGCGGTCTTTCATCCGACTCAGAGGTAGCGGACCGCCACGATCTCGTAGCGCTTGAGGCCACCCGGCGCCTGCACTTCGGCCGTGTCGCCCTCTTCCTTGCCGATCAGCGCGCGTGCGATCGGGCTGGAGATGTTGATGAGGCCGAGCTTCAGGTCGGCTTCGTCTTCGCCCACGATCTGGTACTTGACGGCATCGCCCGACTCTTCTTCCTCGAGCTCGACGGTCGAGCCGAACACCACCTTGCCACCGGCATCGAGCTCGCTCGGGTCGATGATCTGCGCGGCCGAGAGCTTGCCTTCGACTTCCTGGATGCGGCCTTCGATGAAGCCCTGGCGGTCCTTGGCGACTTCGTATTCGGCGTTTTCGCTCAGGTCGCCCTGAGCGCGTGCCTCGGAAATGGCGTTGATGACCCAGGGACGGTCGACCGTCTTGAGCTGGTGCAGTTCGGCACGCAGTTTTTCAGCGCCGCGCTTGGTGATCGGAATGGTGGCCATGTTGTTGGTTCTCCATAAAGCGAAACCGCCGAACGCTGCCGTTCGGCGGTCGATTGAGGGAATTGATCAGACGAGTGTGCGTCCGGTCAGCCGGCTCAGGATGGCGAGCGGGCTCGATTCGGGATTGTATTGCTTCGATGCGGCCAGATGAAGGGTCTGCTCGAGCATGTACTGGCCTGCCATCACGGCGTGCGAGGTCTGGTCCGAGAAGCACACCCACACCGAACCCGGCGGGAATTTCGCCGTTTCCTGCGGCGAGTTTTCCTGGTACGCCATGTCCGACTTCATGCCGTCGTGCAGCTGCAGCATCAGGTGGTCGTACTCGCTGCGGAACGACTTGGTGACGTGCAGCGCCTGCAGCAGCTTGGCCTGCCAGCGCGCATAGGGCTTGGCCCGCGGCAGGAAGCGCTTGGCGATGTCCTCGAAAGGCTCGCCCACCCGCCACACGCGGGGTGCGCCGTCGGGATTGACGTTGGTGAACACGCGCAGGATGCGCTCGCCGTAATTGGGCCGCGACGGGAATGCATCGACGTGCAGGCGCCGGTCGTCGGCGCGCCACGACTGCACGCGCGTCTCGACCTGGGCCGGCCGGTAGCTGGTCGGTGCCAGGCGCAAGGCCGGCGTGTAGTGCGGCAGCAGCCCATGGATGAGCTGCTGCGCCTGCGTGCGAAAACGCTTCACCATCGCCGCCGTGGCGCGCTGCACCGCCTCGTCACCGACGGCGCCCTTGAGCTTGCCATGGGCGTCGAGGCTGATGTTGCGCACGTCGGGCGACAGCAGGCTGGGCGTCAGCAGGCTGCGCTCTTCAGGCATCAGCTCGAAGCCCAGCCGCGGGAAGTACAGCACCTTGCCGGCTTCCAGTTCCGCGATCCACGCCTCGTTGGGCGTGGCTGCATTCCAGTCCGCGAGGTCCAGTTCGACCAGCTGCGTTTCCATGGCGGTGCCCGGTCAGGCAGCGGCCAGCTGCGCGTGCATCTCCTGCACCGAGATCACGCCCAGCTCGTCCATGAAGCCCATGCCTTCGACCGCGGCTTCGGCGCCGAAGATCGTGGTGAAGGTGGTCACGCGTGCCAGCAGTGCCGAGGTGCGGATCTGGCGCGAGTCGGTGATCGCGTTGCGGCGCTCTTCCACCGTGTTGATGACCAAGGCAATCTCGTTGTTCTTGATCATGTCCACGATGTGCGGGCGGCCTTCGGTCACCTTGTTGACCGTCTCGCAGGCGATGCCGGCGGCGCTGATGGCCGCGGCGGTGCCCTTGGTGGCGACCAGTTCGAAGCCCAGCTTGGCCAGGCCGCGCGCCACTTCGACGGCGCGCGCCTTGTCGTTGTTCTTCACCGAGATGAAGGCCTTGCCCGTCTTGGGCAACAGCGTACCCGCGCCCAGCTGCGACTTCACGAAGGCTTCGCCGAAGGTCTTGCCCACGCCCATGACTTCGCCGGTCGACTTCATCTCAGGGCCGAGGATGGTGTCCACGCCCGGGAACTTGACGAACGGGAACACGGCTTCCTTCACGCTGAAGTACGGCGGCGTCACTTCCTTGGTCACGCCCTGCGACGCGAGCGACTGGCCGGCCATGCAGCGTGCCGCCACCTTGGCCAGCTGGATGCCCGTGGCCTTGCTCACGTAAGGCACGGTGCGCGACGCACGCGGGTTCACTTCGAGCACGTAGATGACGTCCTTGCCGTCCTTCTGCTGGATGGCGAACTGCACGTTCATCAGGCCGACCACGTTCAGCGCCTTGGCCATGGCGGCGCTCTGGCGCTTCAGCTCGGCCACCGTGTCGGCGTTCAGGCTGTAGGGCGGCAGCGAGCAAGCCGAGTCGCCCGAGTGCACACCAGCTTGCTCGATGTGCTCCATCACGCCGCCGATCAGCGTGCCGCCTTCGGCATCGCGGATGCAGTCGACGTCGCACTCGACGGCGTCGTTCAGGAAACGGTCGAGCAGCACCGGCGAGTCGTTGCTGACCTTCACGGCCTCGCGCATGTAGCGCTCGAGGTCGCGCTGCTCGTGCACGATTTCCATCGCACGGCCGCCGAGCACGTAGCTCGGACGCACCACCAGCGGGTAGCCCAGGGCCGCAGCCTTTTCGAGCGCTTCGGGTTCGGTGCGCGCGGTGGCGTTCGGCGGCTGGCGCAGGCCCAACTCGTGCAGCAGCTTCTGGAAGCGCTCACGGTCTTCGGCCGCATCGATCATGTCGGGCGAGGTGCCGATGATCGGCACGCCATTGGCCTCGAGGTCGAGCGCGAGCTTCAACGGCGTCTGGCCGCCGTACTGCACGATCACGCCGAGCGGCTTTTCCTTGTCGACGATCTCCAGCACGTCTTCGAGCGTGAGCGGCTCGAAGTACAGGCGGTCGGAGGTGTCGTAGTCGGTCGACACGGTCTCGGGATTGCAGTTGACCATGATGGTCTCGTAGCCGTCCTCGCGCATCGCGAGCGCGGCGTGCACGCAGCAGTAGTCGAACTCGATGCCCTGGCCGATGCGGTTGGGACCGCCGCCGAGCACCATGATCTTCTTCTTGTCCGTCGGGTCGGCTTCGCACTCGTCCTCGTAGGTCGAGTACATGTAGGCCGTGTTGGTCGCGAACTCGGCCGCACAGGTGTCCACTCGCTTGTAGACCGGACGCACGCCCAGGGCGCGACGCTTCTCGCGGATGGCCGTGTCGGTGGTCTTGAGCTGCTTGGCCAGGCGGCGATCGGAAAAGCCCTTCTTCTTGAGCGCGAGCAGCGTGTCCTTGTCGATGTCGTCCAGCGACTTGGTTTCCAGCTCGAGCTCGATCTTCACGATCTCTTCGATCTGCACCAGGAACCACGGGTCGATCTTGGTCAGCGCGAACACTTCATCGACGCTCAGGCCCATGGCGAAGGCATCGCCCACGTACCAGATGCGTTCGGGACCGGGCTCGCCCAGTTCCTTTTCGAGCACTTCGCGGTCCTGCGTCTTCTCGTTCAAGCCATCGACGCCCACTTCGAGGCCGCGCAGGGCCTTCTGGAACGATTCCTGGAAGGTGCGACCCATGGCCATCACCTCGCCCACCGACTTCATCTGCGTCGTGAGGCGCGAGTCGGCCTGCGGGAATTTTTCGAAAGCGAAACGCGGGATCTTGGTGACCACGTAGTCGATCGACGGTTCGAACGACGCGGGCGTGGCGCCGCCGGTGATTTCGTTGCGCAGCTCGTCGAGCGTGTAGCCCACGGCCAGCTTGGCCGCGACCTTGGCGATCGGGAAGCCCGTGGCCTTGGAGGCCAGCGCCGACGAACGCGAGACGCGCGGGTTCATCTCGATGACGACCATGCGGCCGTCTTTCGGGTTGATGGAGAACTGCACGTTCGAACCGCCCGTATCGACGCCGATCTCGCGCAGCACGGCCAGCGAGGCATTGCGCAGGATCTGGTATTCCTTGTCGGAGAGCGTCTGCGCGGGTGCCACGGTGATCGAGTCGCCGGTGTGCACGCCCATCGGGTCGAGGTTTTCGATGGAGCAGACGATGATGCAGTTGTCAGCCTTGTCGCGCACGACCTCCATCTCGTACTCTTTCCAGCCGAGCAGCGATTCTTCGATCAGCAGCTCGTTGGTGGGCGAGGCTTCGATGCCGCGCTTGCAGATGGTCTCGAATTCTTCCGGGTTGTAGGCGATGCCGCCGCCGGTGCCGCCCAGCGTGAAGCTGGGGCGGATGACGACCGGGAAGCCGACCGTCTTCTGCACGGCCCACGCCTCGTCGAGCGTGTGGGCGATGCCCGAACGCGCCGAGCCCAGGCCGATCTTGGTCATCGCGTCCTTGAACTTCAGGCGGTCTTCGGCCTTGTCGATGGCTTCGGGCGTGGCGCCGATCAGCTCGATCGGGCGGTTCGTGGCCGTGCCGGTGTACTTGTCGAGCACGCCGTTGCGCCACAGATCGAGCGCGCAGTTCAGCGCGGTCTGGCCGCCCATGGTCGGCAGGATCGCGTCGGGGCGTTCCTTGGCGATGATTTTTTCAACCGTCTGCCAGGTGATGGGCTCGATGTAGGTGACGTCGGCCGTGGCCGGGTCGGTCATGATCGTCGCGGGGTTGCTGTTGATCAGGATGACCTTGTAGCCCTCTTCGCGCAGCGCCTTGCAGGCTTGAACGCCGGAGTAGTCGAACTCGCAAGCCTGGCCGATGATGATCGGGCCGGCGCCGATGATGAGGATCGATTTGAGGTCGGTGCGCTTAGGCATTCTTGTGCTCCGTCTTGTGCTTTTCCATGAGTGCCGTGAAGCGATCGAACAGGTAGCCGATGTCGTGCGGGCCCGGCGAAGCTTCCGGGTGGCCCTGGAAGCAGAACGCGGGCTTGTCGGTGCGCGCCAGGCCCTGCAGCGTGTTGTCGAACAGGCTGATGTGGGTGGGACGCAGGTTGGCCGGCAGCGACTTCTCGTCGACCGCGAAGCCGTGGTTCTGGCTGGTGATGCTCACGCGGCCGTTGTCCAGGTCCTTCACCGGATGGTTCGCGCCGTGGTGGCCGAACTTCATCTTGAAGGTCTTGGCGCCCGAGGCGAGCGCCATGATCTGGTGGCCCAGGCAGATGCCGAAGGTGGGAATGCCGGTTTCGATCAGTTCCTTGACGGCGCTGATGGCGTAGTCGCAGGGCTGCGGGTCGCCGGGGCCGTTGGCCAGGAAGATGCCGTCGGGCTTGAGCTTGAGCACGTCGGCCGCGGGCGTCTGCGCCGGCACCACGGTGATGCGCGCGCCGCGCTGCGCGATCATGCGCAGGATGTTCTTCTTGACGCCGTAGTCGAACGCGACCACGTGGAACTGCGGCGTGATCTGCACGCCGTAGCCCGCGCCGAGCTTCCACTCGGTCTCGGTCCATTCGTAGGTCTGCTTGACCGACACCACCTTGGCCAGGTCGAGGCCAGCCATGCTGGGCGCGGCCTTGGCTGCGGCGATGGCCTTGTCGATCAGCGCCTGCGTCACGGTCTCGCCCGCGGCCAGGCCCAGGATGCAGCCGTTCTGCGCGCCGTGGGTGCGCAGGTGGCGCGTGAGCTTGCGGGTGTCGATGTTCGCAATAGCCACCGTGTTGCCGGACACGAGGTACTCGGTCAGCGTGGCGGTCTTGCGGAAGTTGGAAGCGACGAGGGGCAGGTCCTTGATGATCAGGCCCGCGGCATGGATCTTGTCGGCTTCGATGTCCTCGCCGTTGACGCCATAGTTGCCGATGTGCGGATACGTCAGGGTGACGATCTGCTGGCAGTAGCTGGGGTCGGTGAGGATTTCCTGGTAACCGGTCATGGCGGTGTTGAACACCACTTCACCGGTCGTGGAGCCGGCGGCTCCGATCGAGTTGCCGAGAAAGACCGTGCCGTCTGCGAGCGCCAGGATGGCGGGCGGGAAACTTCCCTTGAGAGACAAAAGCACTGGGTTCTCCGGATGGTTACGGTCGCCCGGAGCCCCAGGCGCGTTGCCTGCGGACTGCTGCTTAAGGGGATTTTGGCGTTGAAGGCGGCCGGGCGACGCTGATTTGCGAGTAAGCCCCCGATTGTAGCCCGGACTGGGTGTGTTATTTGGCCTGCAGGGCTGCTCCGCTTGCGTGCAGGCAGATGGCGGCCGCCGCCGCCACGTTGAGCGACTCTTCGCCGCCCGGTTGCGCGATACGGATGTGGTGGGCGGCTCGGGTCTCCAGCGCGGCCGAAACGCCCTGCCCCTCGTGGCCCATCAGCCAGGCGCAGGGGTGCGGCAGATCGGCCTTGTGCAGCCATTCGCCCCGGTGCGAGCTGGTGGCCACCAGCGGCACCCGCAGCGCGTCGAGCGCGTCGATGTCCACGCCTTCGACCAGCCGCAGGCCGAAGTGGGCCCCCATGCCGGCACGGAGCACCTTCGGTGCCCACAGCGCGGCCGTGCCCTTGAGCGCGATCACCTGGGTGAAGCCGAAAGCCGCCGCGCTGCGCAGGATGGAGCCGGCATTGCCTGCATCCTGGAGACGGTCGAGCACCACGCTCGGGGCGTCGGGCAGGATTTCGGGCCGCGCCGGCAGCTCGAGCACGAAGCCCATCGGCGCGGGCGACTCCAGGCCACTCACTGCGCGCAGCAAGTCGTCGGCAACCACTACCGTTTTGATAGCACTCTGCACCCATTCGGCGGGTGCCGAGGGCCAGAATGCCTCCGAGAACACCGCCACCGCCGGCCTGACGCCGCGGGCCAGCGCCGCGCGACACAGGTGATCGCCCTCGAGCCAGAGCCGGCCGAGCTTGCGATAGGCGCCCGGATCTTGCGCGAGCTTGCGCAGGTCCTTGAGCAAGGGGTTGTCGCGCGAGCTGATGTGGCTCGGGCCGGTGTCGGTGGTCATGGCGGGCTCAGGGGGCGGCGCGCGGATCGAGGCGTGCGTTGTGGTTTTCGGCGGCGCCGATCACGTGGGCGACCGAAACCTCGCCGGCCATGACATTGACGCCTGACGTTGCAGCAGCCGTGCGCGCCAGCGCCGCCGCCACCGGACTGAACGAGCGGCGGTGGTGCGCGCAGGCGCCGTGACGCTGGAGCGCCTCAAGGTGCTCGCGCGTGCCGTAGCCCTTGTGACCGGCGAAGCCGTAGTGCGGAAATTCGTCGTGCAGTTGCGTGCAGAGCCGGTCGCGGTGCACCTTGGCCAGGATGGACGCGGCCGAGATCGCCTTGACCCGCGCGTCGCCCTTGACGATGGCCTCGGCCAGCACGTCGAGCCGGGGCAGGCGGTTGCCGTCCACCAGCACCTTGACGGGCTTGAGCCGCAGGCCTTCGACCGCGCGACGCATAGCGAGCATGGTGGCCTGCAGGATGTTGAGGCTGTCGATCTCCTCGACCGAGGCCTGCGCGATCGAGCAGCACAGTGCCTTGGCCAGGATCTGGTCGTGCAGGCGTTCGCGCTGCAGGGCCGTGAGCGTCTTGGAGTCGGCCAGGCCGCGGATCGGGCGCAGGTCGTCGAGGATCACGGCCGCGGCCACCACGGGGCCGGCCAGCGGCCCGCGCCCTGCCTCGTCGACGCCCGCCATCAGGCCGGGCGCGTCCCACACCAGCGGGGCCTGCTCAGCCTTCAAGAACTTTCTGGATCGCATCGGCGCACAGTGTGGGCGTGTCGCGCTGCAATTGCACATGCAGCGCGGAAAATCTTTGTTGCAGCGCCTGCGTCTTCGCGGGCGCGTCGAGCCATTCGAGCGTGGCGTTGGCCAAGGCCTCCGGCGAGGCGGCTTCCTGCAGCAGTTCGGGTACCACGAACTCGCGGCACAGGATGTTTGGCAGCCCGACCCAGGGCTGCAGCTGCTTGCGCTGCATGAGGCGCCAGGAGAGCCCGTTCATGTTGTAGGCGATGACCATCGGCCGCTTGAACAGCGCCGCCTCGAGCGTGGCCGTGCCGCTGGCGATCAGCGTGACGTCGCAGGCGGCGAGCGCGGCATGCGACTGGCCGTCGAGCAGCTTCACCCGCCCTGCCATGCCGGCGGCCTGCAGCAGGCTTTCGACCTCGGCGCGCAACCCCGGCAGGATCGGCGCGATGAACTGCAGCTTCGGCTTGGCCTTCTGCATCAACGCCGCAGCCGCGAAGAAGCGGGCCGCGAGATAACGGATCTCGGAACGCCGGCTGCCGGGCAGCAGCGCGACGACCTGCGCCTCGGGGTCCAGTCCCAGTGCGGCGCGGGCGGCGGCGCGGTCGGGCGTCATCGGGATCACGTTGGCAATCGGATGGCCCACGTAGCTCGCGGCCACGCCCTGCTTTTCGAGCAGTTCGGGCTCGAACGGGAAGATGCACAGCACGTGGTCAGCCGCGGCCCGGATCTTGTCGATGCGATCGGCACGCCAGGCCCAGATCGAGGGGCAGACGAAGTGGACGGTCTTGATGCCCTCGCTGCGCAGGCCGGCTTCGAGGTCGAGATTGAAATCGGGCGCGTCGACACCGATGAACAGCTCGGGGCGCTCGCGCAGCAGTCGGGCCTTGAGCTGGCGACGGATGCCGGCGATCTCGGCGTAGTGCCGAAGCACCTCGATGTAGCCGCGCACCGCCAGCTTTTCCTGCGGCCACCAGCTCTGGAAGCCATGGGCCAGCATGCGCGGACCGCCGATGCCGACGGTCTGCAAGGCAGGCCAGCGGGCTTCGAGGCCGTCGAGCAGCAAGCCCGCGAGCAGGTCGCCGGACGCTTCGCCCGCGACCAGCGCGAAGCGGCGCTGCTCGTTCGTGCTCATCGCGCCCATGTCAGCGCGCGATGCCGCGCGTTGAATGAGCGAGGAAGGCCTCCATCAGCGCGACATCGCCGGCGGCCTCGGGCATTTCCGCTGCGAGCTCGGCGATGGCGGCGCGCGCCTCTTCGAGCGTCTTGCCCTGGCGGTACAGCAGGCGGTGCATCTGTTTGACCGCCGCGAGCCGCTGCGCCGAGAAATCGCGCCGGCGCAGGCCCACGATGTTGAAGCCGCGAACCGCCAGCGGATTGCCGTCGACCAGCATGAAGGGCGGCACGTCCTGCGAGATCGCGCTCGCGAAGCCGACCATGGCGTGCGCGCCGATCGAGACGAACTGATGGATGCCGGTCAGGCCGCCGATCGTGACCCAGTCGGCCAGGTGCACGTGCCCGGCTAGCGTGGTGTTGTTGGACAGCGTCGTGTGGTTGTCGACCCGGCAGTCGTGCGCGATGTGCGTGTACGCCATGATCCAGTTGTCGTTGCCGACACGCGTGATGCCCCCTGCCCCGGGCACGCCGAGGTTGAAGGTGCAGAACTCGCGGATCACGTTGCGGTCGCCGATGGTGAGCTCGGTGGGCTCACCCGCGTATTTCTTGTCCTGGGGGATCGCGCCGAGCGACGAGAACTGGAAGATTCGGTTGTCGCGCCCGATGGTCGTGCGCCCTTCGATCACGCAATGCGCGCCGATGGTGGTGCCCGCGCCGATCCGCACGTGCGGGCCGATCACGGTGTAGGGACCGACCGACACCGAGGCGTCGAGCTGGGCCTTCGGGTCGACGATCGCGGTCGAATGAACCTGGGTCATGCCTTGCAAGAGACGATGAGCCGGATCAGCTGTTGATCTGGCGCATGGCGCACATCAGCGAGGCTTCGCACGCCAGTTCGCTGCCCACGAGCGCACGGCCCTTGAACTTCGAGATGCCGGCCTTCATGCGCTCGATCTCGACTTCCAGCGTGAGCTGGTCGCCCGGCTCCACAGGGCGCTTGAAGCGCGCGCCGTCGATGGCCGCAAAGTAGTAGACCGTGTTGTCGTCGGGCACGATGTCCAGCGAACGGAACGACAGCAGCGCCGCGGCCTGCGCCATGGCTTCGAGCATCAGCACGCCCGGCATCACCGGACGGTGCGGGAAGTGGCCGTTGAAGAAGGGCTCGTTCATCGTCACGTTCTTGAGCGCCGTGATGCGCTTGCCCTTCTCCATGCTCAACACCCGGTCCACCAGGAGAAACGGGTAGCGATGCGGCAGCAACTTGAGAATTTGGTGGATATCGAGCGTCGTGTCCGTCATGGTGTTCTGTTCCTGCATCGTCGTCATTGTTTCGAGGGGGCTTTTTCCAGCGCCTTCAGTCGTTCGCGCAGGCTGTGCAACTGCTTGAGTGTTGCCGCATTCTTTTCCCAGTTCGCATTGTCATCGATCGGAAACATGCCGGTGTACTGGCCCGGCTTGCGGATGGAACGCGTCACCACGGTGGCGGCCGACACGTGCACGCCGTCGGCCACCGTGAGGTGGCCCAGCACGATGGCGCCGCCGCCGAAGGTGCAGTGGGCGCCGATGGTGGCGCTGCCGGCCACGCCGACGCAGCCCGCCATCGCGGTGTGCTTGCCGACGCGCACGTTGTGGCCGATCTGGATCAGGTTGTCGAGCTTCACGCCGTCTTCGATCACGGTGTCGTCGAGCGCGCCGCGGTCGATGCAGGTGTTGGCGCCGATCTCGACGTCGTTGCCGATGCGCACCGCGCCCAGCTGCTCGATCTTGACCCAGGCGCCCTGGTGCGGCGCGAGGCCGAAGCCGTCGGCCCCGATCACCACGCCCGGGTGCAGCAGGCAGCGCTCGCCGATGCTGCAGTCTTCGCTGACCGTGACGCGCGACTTCAGCACGGTGCCCGCGCCGATGCACGCGCCCCGCTCCACCACGCACAGCGCACCGATGCGCGCGGTGGCGTCGACATGGGCTTCGGGATGGATCACGGCGGAGGGATGGATGCGATCGGCTTCCGGGCGCGCATGGTGCGCTTTCCACAGCTGCGTCAGGCGCGCAAAGTAGTAGTACGGGTCGGGCGTGACGATGTAGGCGCCGCGCGCCGCGGCAGCCTCGCGCATGGCGGGCGACACGATGACACAGGCCGCCTTGGAGGCGGCCAGTTCCTGCTGGTATTTGGGATGGCTCAGGAAGCTGAGCGCATCGGGCTGTGCATTCTGAAGCGGCGCGAGCCGCTCGATGGACAGCGTGGCATCTCCATGAAGCTCGCCCCCGAGGGCGTCAACGATGGCTCCGAGCTGCAGCGACACGCCGGTTCGCGGCGTTACTTGCCGGCCGCAGGCGCAGAGGAGCCGACCGACGCGTTGAGCGCCTTGATCACCTTGTCGGTGATGTCGTGCTTCGGGTTGATGTAGATCGCTTCCTGGAGGATGGCGTCGTACTTTTCGGCTTCGGCGACCTGCTTGACCACGCGGTTGGCGCGCTCGTAGACCTGCTGGAGCTCTTCGTTCTTGCGCGCGTTCAGGTCTTCCTGGAACTCGCGGCGCTTGCGCTGGAAGTCGCGGTCCTGGTCGACCAGCGAACGCTGGCGCGAGACGCGCTGGCTTTCCGACAGGGTCGGTGCCTCGCGCTCGAACTTCTCCGAGGCCGTCTTCAGTGCATCGCCCTGCACGGTCAGGTCCTTTTCGCGCTTGAGGAATTCAGCCTCGAGCTTGGCTTGCGCGGTCTTGGCCGGCTGCGCTTCACGCAGCACACGGTCGGGGTTCACGAAACCGATGCGAAAGCTTTCCTGGGCCTGCGCGGGCGCAGCCACGAGGGCAAAAGCGGGAATCAGGAACGCGCCGGCGGCGGCGCGAATCAAATGCTTCATTTAGAAAGACGTTCCGATCTGGAATTGGAGGCGCTGAATTCTATCCTTCGGGATCACGACGAACCCGGTGCTCGGATCCGTCACTTCCTTCTGGGACTTGACGGGGAAAGCGTAGGCCAGGCGCAGCGGGCCCAGCGGCGAGATCCAGCTGATGCCCAGGCCGACCGAGGCGCGCAGCTTCTTCTGGGCCTTCCATTGCTCGTCCGTCACGTTGGGTGCACGGGAGCCGAACACGTTGCCGACGTCGAAGAAGCCGTACAGGCGCAGCGTGCGGTCGTTGCCGGCGCCGGGGAACGGCGTACTCAGCTCGGCGTTGAAGATGGCCTTCTTGGTACCGCCCAGTGCCGCGCCTTCGGTCTGACCGAGCAGCGGCTGGTCGCGCGGACCCAGCGAGTTCTGCTCGAAACCGCGGATCGAACCCAGGCCACCGGCGTAGAAGTTCTTGAAGATCGGGTAGACCTTGCCACCGAAGGCCTTGGCATAACCCACTTCACCATTGATGGCGAAGGTGTACTGCTTGTTGATCGCGAAGAACTGCTGGTATTGATAGCTGGTCTTCAGGTACTTCATGTCGCCGCCCACGCCCAACTCGAGGTTGGCGCGCTGCAGGCGGCCGGTGGTCGGGACCAGCGCGCTGTCGCGGCTGTCGCGGCCCCAGCCCACGGTCAGCGGGATGCCCCAGACGCTCTTCTGGTCGCAGCTGGTGACGAACCAGCCGGTCGCGTCCTTGCCGCAATGGAAGTAGTTCAGGTACGACTGCGGCGTGGTGAGGCCGGCGAGCGCCGAGCGGTTCGGGTCGAACGCGTAACGCTCCAGGCCGACGCCGAAGAAGACGGTGTCGAGTTCGCTGAACGGCACGCCGAAACGGATCGAGGCGCCCTGGTTCACCAGCTTGTAGTCGCCGTCTTCGTTCGTGGAGTACGGGCGCGTCGTCGTGTGGTACACGCTGATCGTGCGCGAGATGCCGTCCTTCGTGAAGTACGGGTCGGTGGTGGTCAGCGACAGCGTGCGGTTGTACTTGCTGGTGTTGACCTGCACGCCCAGGAAGTTGCCCGAGCCGAACACGTTTTCCTGCGAGATGCCGAAGGTCAGCGCGACCTTTTCCGCGCTCGAGTAGCCGGCGCCCAGCTGCAGCGTGCCGGTGGGCTTTTCGGCCACGTTGACGGTCAGGTCGACCTGGTCGGGCGAGCCCGGCACTTCCTGGGTCTCGACGTTCACTTCGGTGAAGAAGCCCAGGCGGTCCACGCGGTCGCGCGAGACCTTGATCTTGTCGCCGTCGTACCACGAGGCTTCGAACTGGCGGAACTCGCGGCGGATCACTTCGTCACGCGTCTTGTTGTTGCCGCCGACCGACACGCGGCGCACGTACACGCGGCGCGAGGGCTCGGCCTGCAGCGTGAGCGTGACGCGGTTGTTCACGCGGTCGATGTCCGGACGCGCCTGCACGCGGGCGAAGGCGTAGCCGAAGGTGCCGAAGTAGTCGCTGAAGGCCTTGGTGGTCTCGGTGACCTGCTCGCCGTTGTAGGGCTCGCCCGGCTTGATCGTGATGAGCGACTTGAACTCGTCGTCGCGGCCCAGGTAGTTGCCGTCGAGCTTGATGCCCGCCACCACGAACTTCTCGCCTTCGGTGATGTTCACCGTGACGCTCAGGTCCTTGCGGTCCGGCGAAATGGCGACCTGGGTCGAATCGATGCGGAACTCGAGGTAGCCGCGGGTGATGTAGTAGCTCTTCAGCGTCTCGAGGTCGGCGTTGAGCTTGGCGCGCGAGTACTGGTTCGACTTGGTGTACCAGCTCATGAAGCCGCCGCTGTCCTGGTCGAACAGGCTCAGCAGCGTCGATTCGCTGAAGGCCTTGTTGCCGACCACGTGCACTTCGCGGATGCGGGCGGATTCGCCTTCGGTCACGGTGAACGTCAGGTTCACGCGGTTGCGCTCGATGGGCGTGACCGTGGTCACGACGTTCGCGTTGTAGAGGCTCCGGCTCACGTACTGGCGCTTGAGCTCCTGCTCGGCGCGGTCGGCCAGCGCCTTGTCGTACGGGCGGCCGTCGGCCAGCCCGATTTCACGCAGCGCCTTCTGCAGCGCCGCCTTGTCGAATTCCTTGGCGCCGACGAAGTCGACGTCGGCGATGGTGGGCCGCTCTTCGACGATCACCACCAGCACGTTGCCGTTGACGTCGATGCGCACGTCCTTGAACAACCCCAGGTCGAACAGCGCACGGATCGCGGCCGAGCCGCGTTCGTCGCTGTAGGTGTCGCCCACACGCAGGGGCAGCGACCCGAAGATCGTGCCGGCCTCGACGCGTTGCAAGCCTTCGACGCGGATATCGCGCACCGTGAAAGGCTCGACGGCCCAAGCGGCCGTGGCCGCCAGCGTGCTGGCCACCACCGCGGCAACGCTACGCAGGCGAAAGCGACTGAAGTTTGTGTTCATCTGTGAATTGGGCCGGCACGGAAAGGGCCGGCAGAAAGTTAACCAAAGAGCCGCGTGACGTCGTTGAAGAGTGCGACCGACATCATCACCAGCAGCAAGGCGACACCGCCACGCTGCAGCCGTTCCATCCAGGCGTCGGAGACGCTTTTCCCGGTCAGGCCCTCCCAAAGATAATACATCAGGTGCCCCCCATCGAGGACCGGCAGCGGCATCAGGTTGAGCACCCCGAGGCTCACGCTGATGAGCGCGAGAAAGACCAGGTACTGCGTCAGACCGAGGCTGGCGGACTTGCCGGCGTAATCAGCAATTGTTAAGGGACCGCTCAGGTTCTTGATCGAGGCCTCGCCGATCAGCATCTTGCCCATCATGCGAACCGTGAGCGCGGACACCTCCCAGGTGCGCACCACGCCGCGCCAGACGCCGTCGATCACGCCCTGGCGCACCGTGACCATCTCAGGCGGCGCGCCGACGTACGCGCCGATGCGCGCGACCTTGGCGGCGCCCTCTTCGCGCACTTCCGGCTTGACCTCGAGCGCGAGCGGCTGGCCGCCGCGCTGGAGCTGCCAGGTCAGCGTGCGCGCCTGCCCGGAGGCATCGACCGAGGCCCGGATGACTTCGCGCAGCTGCTGCCCGTCGAGGATGGGGGTGTCGCCGATGGTCAGGACCAGGTCGCCGTTGCGCAGGCCCGAACGCTCGGCCGCGCTGCCCGCCATGACCTCGCCGATCTCAGGACGGGTCAGCGGTGCGACCACGCCGATCTTGCGGAACATCTGCGGATCGGCGTCCTTGGCCTCCATACGGCTCAGCGGCAGGACCAGCTGGCGGCCGGGCCGACCGCCCTCGCCCGCCACTTCGAGCGTGAGGTCGCGGCCGTCGAGCGCGCCGCGCGTCATGCGCCAGCGCAGGTCTTCGAAGGACTGGACCGGCGACAGGTCGCCATCGAAACCGGCCTGGGTGATGTGTTCGCCGCCGCGCAGGCCGGCCGCCTCGGCCAGCGACGCCGCCACGGGCCGGGCCAGCTTGGCCACGGGCTCGTCGACGCCGATCCAGTTGACCGCCGTGTACAAAACGACCGCCAGCAGCAGGTTGGCGATCGGGCCAGCGGCCACGATGGCCGCGCGCGAGCGCAGCGGCTGGGTGTTGAAGGCGCGGTGCCGCTCCTCGGGCGCCACAGGGCCTTCGCGCTCGTCGAGCATCTTGACGTAGCCACCGAAGGGAAAGGCGCCGATCACGAACTCGGTCTGCTGCCCCGGATGCTGGCGCTTAGGTTGCCAGCGCAGGATGGCCTTGCCGAAGCCGACCGAGAAGCGCTCCACCTTGACGCCGCAGGCCACGGCCACGCGGTAGTGGCCGTATTCATGGACCGCGATGAGGACGCCGAGAGCGACCACAAAAGCTATGACGGTGAGCATCAGGGTCCTCTGCGCAGTAGGGAATCAGGCCGCGAAACGTGCCGCAGCGGCATTGGCCGCCTCGCGGGCGCTGGCGTCGAGCGCCAGCAGGTCGGCCAGCGATGCCGGCTTGGAGGGCATGACCGCCTCCAAAGTTTCCAGGTTGACCGCATGAATGCGATCGAAACGCAGGCGCCGGTCGAGAAAGGCGGCCACAGCCACCTCGTTGGCCGCGTTCAGCACCGCCGTGGTGCCTGAAGCGGCGCGCAAGGCCTGCCACGCCAGGCCCAGGCCGGGGAACAGCGCAGGATCGGGCGCGTCGAAGGTCAGCGAGCCCATCTGACGGAAATCGAGCCGTGCCGCCCCGCTCTCGACGCGCTCCGGCCAGGCCAGCCCGACCGCGATCGGCACGCGCATGTCGGGCGTGCCGAGCTGCGCGATGACCGAGGCGTCGGTGAACTGCACCATCGAATGGACCACGCTCTGCGGGTGGATGACGACCTCGATCTGCTCCGGCGACACGCCGAACAGGTGGCGCGCCTCGATCACCTCGAGCGCCTTGTTCATCATCGTGGCCGAGTCGACCGAGATCTTGCGGCCCATGACCCAGTTCGGGTGCGCACAGGCCTGCTCGGGCGTCACGGCGCCCAGCGTGTCGGGTGCCCGGGTGCGGAACGGGCCACCCGAGGCCGTCAGGATGATCTTGTCGATGCGCCGCGCCCAGGTGGACGGGTCTTCGGGCAGCGACTGGAAGATGGCCGAATGCTCGCTGTCGATGGGCAGCAGCGTGGCGCCGCCCTCCTGCACCGTGCGCATGAACAGCTCGCCGCCGACGACCAGGGCTTCCTTGTTGGCCAGCAGCAGGCGCTTGCCGGCTCGCGCGGCGGCCAGGCACGGCGCCAGACCGGCGGCACCGACGATGGCGGCCATCACGGCGTCGACTTCGTCGTCCGACGCTATTCTTTCGAGAGCATCGTCGCCCATCAGGACGCGGGTCGGCAGGTTGTTCTGCTTGAGCTTTTCGGCCAGCAGCGCGGCATGCGGCGCACTGGCCATGACGGCGAAGCGCGGCGAGAAGCGCGCGCATTGGGCCAGCAACTCGTCGACCTTGGTGGCCGCCGAGAGCGCAAACACCTCGAAGCGTTCGGGGTGACGGGCAATGACGTCGAGCGTGCTGACACCGACCGAACCGGTCGAACCAAGCACCGTGACACGTTGTTTGGGAGTGTTCACAGGAAAGCCAGCATCATGGCAATGGGAAGTGCCGGCAAGAGGGCATCCACGCGGTCGAGCACGCCGCCGTGGCCGGGCAGCAGCCGGCTGCTGTCCTTGGCGCCGGCGCTGCGCTTGATCAACGATTCGACGAGGTCGCCGACGACGCTCATCGCCGCCAGGAACACCGCCCCGATCAACAGCAGCCACCAGCCGCGCTCATGCAGGCGGGTGTAGAGGCTGGGCACCGTGGCGCCCAGGCTCTTGTCGGCCCAGACCCAGGCGAACGCCAGCACGATGACGCCGGCCATGCCGCCCCAGACACCTTCCCAGCTCTTGCCGGGGCTGATGGCGGGCGCCAGCTTGGCGCGCGTGAACTTCAGGCCGAAGGCGCGGCCGGCGAAATAGGCGAACACGTCCGCCACCCAGACCAGCACCAGGATCGACAGCAGGAAGTTGATGCCGACCATGCGCGCCTGCACCGCCGCGAGCCATGCGACCCACAGCGCCAGCAGGCCGCCCACCAAGCGCAGCCCGCGCGGAATGCGCGGCCAGCCAGGCACTGCGACGCGCAGCAGCGCCGCGCCGCCGAGCACCCAGGCCGCACTGGCCAGGGACCACATGAGGAACAGGCGCTGCTCCAGCAGCCCCAGCCACCACGACAGCCCGCACAGCGCCACCATCTCGGCGCCCAGGAACAGCGACATGCCCTGCCCGTAGCCGTTCAGGCGGCCCCACTCCCACGCGGCGGCGCCGATCAGCACCAGCATCACGCAGGCGAAGGGAATGTGGTTTCGGTAGAACAGCGCCGGCAGCAGGATCGCGAGCAGCACGATCGCCGTGAGGATGCGTTGTTTGAGCATGCGGAAGGTGGTGTCGGGCCGTTGTCAGGCCGCGGAAGCCGAGACCTGCGCCGAGGTCTGGCCGAAGCGACGCTCGCGACCCTGGAACGCGGCAATGGCCTCATCCAGCGCAGCCTCGTCGAACTCGGGCCACAGCTTGTCGCTGAAGAACAGCTCGGCGTAGGCACTCTGCCAAAGCAGGAAATTCGACAGCCGCTGCTCGCCACCCGTGCGGATGAACAGGTCGGGGTCGGGCACGTGGGCCAGCGCCATGGCGCGATCGAGGTTCATCTCGGTCATGGGCAGGCCCTGCTCGGCGAGCTTGGCCGCGGCGCGCGCGATGTCCCAGCGTCCACCGTAGTTGAAGCAGATGTTGAGAATCAGACGCGTGTTGTGAGCCGTGGTCTGCTCGGCCGACACCAGGCCGGCCACCATCTTGTCGGACAGGCCGGCGCGTTCACCCACGAAATGCAGCCGCACGCCATCGGCGTTGAGTCGCGGCACTTCGCGTGCGAGTGCCCCGACCATCAGTTGCATCAGGCCGGAGACTTCTTCAGGGGGGCGGTTCCAGTTCTCCGAGGAGAACGCGAACACGGTGAGCACGCCCACGCCACGGTCGGCGCAGGCCTTGACGCAGCGCCGCAGCGACTCCACGCCCTGCTTGTGCCCCGCCACGCGAGGCAGGAAGCGCTTGGTGGCCCACCGGCCGTTACCATCCATGACGATGGCAACGTGGTGCGGAGGGGGCGTCGTCTGCGGCGAGGAGGCCATGCGGAGCCTCAAACGGCCATGATCTCCGCTTCTTTCGCGGCGACCAGACGGTCGATTTCCGCGATGTGCTTGTCGGTGACCTTCTGGATGTCGCCTTCGGCGCGCTTCTGGTCGTCTTCCGAGGCCAGCTTGTCCTTCACGAGCTTCTTGACGGCTTCGTTCGCATCGCGGCGCAGGTTGCGCGTCGCGATCTTGGCGCTTTCGCCTTCGTTGCGGACCAGCTTGGTCATTTCCTTGCGGCGCTCTTCGCTCATGGCGGGCAGCGGCACGCGGATCAGGTCGCCCATCGACGCCGGGTTCAGGCCCAGGTCGCTTTCGCGGATGGCCTTCTCGATCTTGGCGCCCATGCCCTTTTCCCAGGGCTGGACACTGATGGTGCGCGAGTCGAGCACCGACACGTTGGCCACCTGGCTCAGCGGCACCTGCGAGCCGTAGTACTCGACATGGATCGAGTCGAGCAGTGCCGAGTTGGCGCGGCCCGTGCGGATCTTGGTGAGGTTGTTCTGGAAGGCGGCGAGCGACTGGTTCATCTTCGCGTCGGTCGCACTGCGAATGTCTGCAATGGTCATCTCATTTACTCCTAGGCATGCACCAGCGTGCCCTCGTCCTCGCCCATCACGACGCGCTTGAGGGCGCCGTTCTTGAAGATCGAGAACACCTTGATCGGCAGCTTCTGGTCGCGGCACAGCGCGAAGGCCGTGGCGTCCATGATGCCGAGATTCTGCGCAATCGCCTCGTCGAAGGTGAGCGTGGCGTAGCGCGTGGCTTCGGGGTGGGTCTTGGGATCGGCGGTGTAGACGCCGTCCACCTTGGTCGCCTTGAGCACCAGCTCGGCGCCGATTTCGGCACCGCGCAGCGCGGCGGCCGTGTCGGTCGTGAAGAAGGGGTTGCCGGTACCGGCAGCGAACACCACGACCTTGCCCTCTTCGAGGTACTGCAGGGCCTTGGGGCGCACATAGGGCTCGACCACCTGCTCGATGGCGATGGCGGACATCACGCGGGCCACGAGGCCCTGCTTGTTCATCGCGTCGGCCAGGGCCAGCGAGTTCATGACGGTGGCCAGCATGCCCATGTAGTCGGCCGTGGCGCGGTCCATGCCGACGGAGCCTCCCGCGACACCGCGGAAGATGTTGCCACCGCCGATCACGACCGCCACCTGGACGCCCATGTTCACGACCTCGGCCACCTCCTCGACCATGCGCACGATGGTGGCGCGGTTGATGCCGAAGGCGTCATCGCCCATCAATGCCTCACCCGACAGCTTCAACAAGATCCGCTTGTGGGCTGGGCGGGCATCAGACATGGGCATTTTCCTTAGAGGGTTGGCGGGGGCGAGTGTAAAACGTGGCGGTGAAAAAGCGGCGGCACGCTGTCGCGCACCGCCGCTTGGAGGCCTGCCGGATCAGGCGGCAGCCTTGGCAGCAGCGACCTGGGCAGCGACTTCGGCAGCGAAGTCGTCGACCTTCTTCTCGATGCCTTCGCCGACCACGTACAGGGTGAAGCCCTTGATCGTGGTGTCGGCGGCCTTGAGCATCTGCTCGACGGTCTGCTTGTCGTTCTTCACGAACGGCTGGTTGTGCAGCGAGACTTCCTTGAGGTACTTCTGCACGCCGCCTTCGATGCGCTTGGCAACGATGTCGGCCGGCTGCGGCTTCTTGCCTTCGGCTTCGGCCGTCTTGCGGTCTTCTTCAGCCTTGCCAGCGGCCACGGCGCGCTCTTTTTCGATCAGCTCGGCAGGCACATCCGATGCCTGGATGGCGACCGGCTTCATGGCGGCGATGTGCATCGCGACGTCCTTGGCCGAGGTGTCGTCACCTTCGAATTCGACCATCACGCCGATGCGCGTGCCGTGCAGGTACGACGCCAGCTTGCCGTTGCCCGTGAAGTGCTTGAAGCGGCGGAAGCTCATGTTCTCGCCGATCTTGCCGATCAGGCCTTTGCGCACGTCTTCGAGCGTAGGGCCGAAGCCGTCCTGCTCGTAGGCCAGCGCGCCCAGCGCGGCGATGTCTGCGGGATTGTTCTTGGCGACCAGCATCGCGGCAGCATTGGCCATGGCCAGGAAGCTGTCGTTCTTGGTGACGAAGTCGGTTTCGCAGTTGATTTCGATCATGCCGCCGGCAGCGCCGTCGACGAAAGCCGTGACCACGCCTTCAGCAGTGATGCGGCCCGATGCCTTGCCAGCCTTGTTGCCGAGCTTGATGCGCAGCAGCTCTTCGGCCTTTTCCATGTTGCCGCCGGCCTCCGTCAGAGCCTTCTTGCATTCCATCATGGGCGCATCGGTCTTCGCGCGCAGTTCGCCGACCATGCTTGCGGTGATTGCAGCCATTTGTGTATCTCCGTAAATCCAAAAATCAGGTTAAAAAAAAGGGGCACCAAAGCCCCTTCTTCAGGCTCGCGAACGCGCCTATCAGGCCGAAGCGCCTTCTTCGACTTCGACGAATTCGTCGCCGCTGCCTTCGGCAACGGCCTTGACCACGTCACCACCGGCGCTGTTGCGGCCTTCGATGATCGCGTCGGCGATGCCACGGGCGTACAGCGTGACGGCCTTCGACGAGTCGTCGTTGCCAGGAATCACGTAGTCGATGCCTTCGGGCGAGTGGTTGGAGTCGACCACGCCGATCAGCGGGATGCCGAGCTTCTTGGCTTCGGCCACGGCGATCTTGTGGAAGCCCACGTCGATCACGAAGATGGCGTCGGGCAGCGCAGCCATGTCCTGAATGCCGCCGATGTCCTTCTCGAGCTTCGCGATTTCGCGCGAGAACGTGAGCTGTTCTTTCTTGCTCAGACTGTCGAGGCCGGCTTCTTGCTGGGCCTTCATGTCCTTCAGACGCTTGATCGAGGTCTTGACGGTCTTGAAGTTGGTCAGCATGCCGCCGAGCCAGCGGGTGTCGACGAAAGGCACGCCGGCGCGGCGGGCTTCGGCAGCCACGATTTCACGGGCCTGGCGCTTCGTGCCGACCATCAGGATCGTGCCGCGGTTGGCCGTGAGTTGCTTGGCGTACTTCATCGCGTCCTGGAACATCGGGAGCGACTTCTCCAGGTTGATGATGTGAATCTTGTTGCGGTGACCGAAGATGAACGGAGCCATCTTGGGGTTCCAGAAGCGGGTTTGGTGACCGAAGTGGACACCGGCTTCCAGCATTTCGCGCATGGTGGTCGACATTGAATTTACTCCAAAGGTTGGGTCTAAAATCCAGCCCGTTTTGCGCCCCTTCGACGGGGTCGCAACACCTTGATTGGGCCGGTTTGCGGATGTGCTTGACTGGCGGCGACAAAACTGTCGCATAACCAGCGAAACCCAAAGAGTATAGCACGGCGGCCACCCCCTCCTCCCTCGAACCGAGCCGTTCCAAGGTACCCTCGACGCCATGAACGACCTTCACGCCACCCGTCTCACCCTTCTGGCTGGCGGTTCCGATGCGCGCACCGAAATGGAGCGCGCCATCGCCCTCTCCGAATCTCCCGCCTGCGCCCACGTTTTCACCCGCACGATGTTCGACGAGGCCCGCGCGGCCGCCGCCGCATCGGCGCCCGAAAGCCGCCTCGCCGGGCTTGCCTTCACCAGCAAGGACCTGTTCGACGTCGCCGGCCAGCCGACACCCGCCGGCTCGGCCGTGCTCTCGCACGCACCGGCCGCCCCAGCCGATTCGCTCGCCGTGGCCCGACTGCGCGCCGCCGGCGGCGTGCTGACCGGGCGCACCAACATGACGGAGTTCGCCTTTTCCGGCGTCGGCGTCAACCCGCACCACGGCACGCCGGCCAACGTGAGTGACGCTGCCACGCCGCGCATTCCGGGCGGCTCGTCCTCCGGCGCGGCGATCTCGGTGGCGAGCGGTGCGGCCTTCATCGGCCTGGGCTCCGACACCGGCGGCTCGATCCGCATCCCGGCGGCACTGAATGGCATCGTCGGCTTCAAGAACACCGCCCGCCTCACGCCGGCCGACGGCGCACTGCCCCTGTCGACCACGCTCGACACCGTCTGCGCCATGACCCGCTCGGTGCGCGACGCCGTCACCGCGCACGAAATTCTCTCGGCGCGGCAGGTGACGCCCGGCTCGGCGCCGCTGTCGGCCTACCGGCTGGCCGTCGTGAAGAACGTCTTCCTCGACGACCTCGAGCCCACCGTGGCCACGGCCTTCGAGCGCACCCTCGCGACCCTGCGCGCCACGGGCGCTCATATCCACGAGATCGAACTGCCCGAGCTGGCCGACCTGCAGGCCATCAACGCCACCGGCGGCTTCTCGGCGGCCGAGTCGTACGCTTGGCACCGCCTGCTGCTGGAACGCAGCGGCGCCGGCTACGACCCGCGCGTGGCGCAGCGCATCCTGCGCGGCGCGGGCATGAAGGCGCACGAGTACATCGACCTTGTCCGCGCCCGCCGCGACTGGATCGCCCGTGTCGAGAAAGCGCTGGCACCGTTCGACGCCGTGGTGTCGCCGACCGTGCCGATCACGGCGCCGTCCATCGCCAGCGTGGCACCGGGGGCCGAGCGCGACGACGAATTCTTCCGCGTCAACGCGCTGCTGCTGCGCAACCCGTCGATCGTCAACATGCTCGACGGCTGCGCCATTTCGCTGCCCTGCCACGTCGCCGGCGAACTGCCGGTCGGCCTGATGCTGTGGCACGGCGCGATGCACGACGACGCCGTGCTCGCGGTGGCGCTCCAGGCCGAACGCACGCTGCAGAAATAACCGCTGTCACCGCCCGCCTCACGGGCGTCAGCCGCTTCTTTTATCTAGAACATTTCAATGAAAATCGCGATCGTGGGCGCCGGCATCGTCGGCGTCACCACCGCCTGGGAACTGGTTTCCGACGGCCATGAAGTGAGCGTGTTCGAGCGCCGCGGCGCCGCCGCCGAAGAGGCCAGCTTTGCCAACGCCGGCGTGGTCGCGCCGGGTTATGTCACGCCGTGGGCCGCACCGGGCATGCGCGGCAAGGTGCTGCGCTCGCTGCTGTCTTCGCACGGCGCGATCAAGCTGCGCTGGCCGCTGAGTTCGCGCGACCTCGGCTGGATGTCGCGCTGGCAGAAGGCCTGCAAGCTCGAGACCTACCTGGCCAACCGCGCCCGCATGCAGAGGCTGGCCTTCTACAGCCGCACCCGGCTGCACGCGGTGACCGAAGCGCGCGAACTGAGCTACGAACGCAGTGACGGCTACCTGGTGCTGCTGCGCTCCAAGCGCGAGAAAAAACTGATTCAGCCTGGCCTGGAAGTGCTGCGCTCGGCCGGCAGCGTGTTCCGCGAAGTCGACGCCGACGAGGCCCGCCTGATCGAGCCCGCGCTCAACCCCGACACCCCGCTGGCCGGCGCCATCCACCTGCCGGAAGACGAGGTCGCGAACTGCCGCCAGTTCGCGCTGCTGCTCAAGTGGGAAGCCGAGGCGCTGGGCGCACAGTTTCATTTCAATTGCGACATCGCACCGCTGAGCCGCGCGACCCCCACTTCGCTGACGCTCGCCAGTGGTTCGGACGCGCTGCAGTTCGACGCCATCGTGGTGTGCGCCGGCCTCTCGTCGGCCGCGCTGCTGCGTCCGCTGGGGCTGCGCATTCCGCTGGCGCCGGTCTACGGCCATTCGGTCAGCGCCCCGGTGCGCGAGCCGCTCAATGCGCCGCGCAGCGCGGTGATGGACGAGCGCTACAAGGTCGCGATCTCCCGCCTGGGCCAGCGCGTGCGCGTGGCCGGCAGCGCCGAGATCGGCGGCTCGCCCGACGCCATGAGCCCGGCCGCGATCCAGACGCTCTACAAAGTGCTGCACGACTGGTTTCCGGGCGCAGCCACACTGCAATCGGGCATCCAGCAATGGAAAGGCGCCCGTCCGATGCTGCCCGACGGCCCACCGGTGCTGGGCGCCAGCGGCATTCCGGGCGTGTGGCTCAACCTGGGCCACGGCTCGAGCGGCTGGGCGCTGTCGTGCGGCAGCGCACGCGTACTCGGCGACCTGATCGCAGGGCAAGACCCGGGCATCGACCTCGAAGGCCTGGGAATCGAACGGCTCAGTCTTTAGGGCCCCAGCGGCGCAGTTGCTCGGGGGTGGCCGGTTTTTCCACCGGCAGCGGCTCTACTGGCTTCGGCCTGCGCCTGTCGCCATCCCAAGACACCAGGATCGGCATCACCCAGGAAAATGCGGCAAGACTCAGCAAGATCGTGCCCGCCAGCAGCCAGCGGGGCAACCCCTGGGACGTGTCAATGCGATCGAGCCACTGCACCACGCCAATGCCGTATGCCACGCTTCCGGCCCAGGCCAAATGGCCCAGACGCGACCAGCCAACTCGCGCGGCCAGCCACAAACTTCCCCAGAACAAGGCCAGCAAGCCTAGCGCCCAAGTGACACCGCCATCCAACGCCATCAGCGTGAAGACATTCGCGACAAACCACGCCAGCAACAAGCAGAGCAGCCAGGCGATTTTTCTCAGCGTCATGTCGCGATGATAGGCAGCCGCCCCGGCGGCACAATGGCTCGATGCATCGCATCACGTCCGCCAGCGCCGCCGACCTGTTCGACATCGCCGCCACGCGTCGCATCGAGCAGGCAGCAGCCTCCGCCCTTCCACCTCATACGCTGATGCAGCGCGCCGGCCTCGCTGCCGCACGGCTCGCGATGGCGCTCGCGCCGCACGCGCGAACGATCTGGATCGCCTGCGGCCCAGGGAACAACGGCGGCGATGGCTTCGAAGCCGCGGCGCAACTGCGGCATCGCGGCTTCTTTCCGGTCGTCACCTTCGTGGGCGATGAAGGCCGGCTGCCAGCGGATGCCAAGGCGTCGCTGCAGCGTGCGCGCGATGCGGGCGTCACCTTCGCTTCGGCGCCGCCATCGAGCTTCGAGCTGGCGATGGATGCACTGCTCGGCATCGGATCGACCCGCCCGCCGTCGGGCGCAATGGCCGAATGGCTTGCGCGGATGCACACGGGTGCACCACCGGTGCTCAGCCTCGACGTGCCCTCGGGCCTCGGCGCCGACACCGGCATGCTGGCCTCCAACACAGATCAAGCATCGGCATCGGTCCGCACCACCCTCACCTTCCTCACGCTGAAACCCGGCTTGTTCACGGCGCAAGGCCGCGACGCAGCCGGCACGGTGTGGTTCGACGATCTGGGCTGCCGCGCTTTCATCCAGGAGCGACCGACGGCCCGCCTCGCAAGCACGCCCGATATCCAGCGGCGCAGCCACGCCTCGCACAAAGGCAGCTACGGGGATGTCGCGGTGATCGGTGGCGCGTCAGGCATGGCCGGCGCCGCGCTGCTGGCCGGCTCGGCCGCGCTCCATGCGGGCGCAGGACGCGTGTTCGTCGGATTGCTCGATCCCCGCGCAGCGCCGGTCGACACCTCGCAGCCGGAACTGATGCTGCGCGACGCCCACGCGCTGGACCTCGCGGGCATGACGGTCGTGTGCGGCTGCGGTGGCGGCGATGCCGTGCGCGAACTGCTGCCGCGCGTGCTGTCGATGGCCGCCGCGCTGGTGCTCGACGCCGACGCACTCAACGCCATCGCCGCCGATCCGTCACTTCAGGCGCAGCTGATCGCGCGAGGCCAGGCCGGAGCTCCCACCGTGCTCACGCCGCATCCGTTGGAAGCCGCGCGCCTGCTCGGCGACACGACGGGTGGCGTGCAAGCCAACCGCCTCGCCGCGGCCCGTGCGCTGGCGTCGCGCTTCGGCGCGGTGACGGTGCTCAAGGGTTCAGGAACAGTGATTGCCGACGCGAGCGACGGGCCGCCGGTCATCAACCCGACCGGCAATGCCCGCCTTGCCACCGCAGGCACCGGCGATGTGCTCGCCGGCATGATCGGCGCGGCGCTCGCGATGCGCGGCCCCGCATTCGAGGCGGCATGCGAAGCCGTCTGGCAGCACGGCCGCATCGCCGACCTGTGGCCAGCCGATGCAGCCCCGCTCACGGCAGGCTCGCTGGCCCGCCGCACACCCGACTGAGCGCAGGACTCAGCCGCGCCCGACGAAGGGCATCTTCGTGGCCATGATGGTGTGGAAGAGCACGTTGGCTTCCAGCGGCAGGTTCGCCATGTAGAGCACCGACTGGCCGACGATCTTGACGTCGATCAGTGGCTCGATCGCGAGCTCGCCGTTGGCCTGCGGTACGCCGGTGGCCATGCGCGCGGCCAGCTCGGTCATGGCATTGCCCACGTCCACCTGCCCCACCGCGATGTCGTACTTGCGGCCGTCGAGCGAAGCGGTCTTGGTCAGCCCTTCGACCGCGTGCTTGGTCGAGGTGTAGGCCGCGGAATTCGGCCGCGGCGTGGTCGCCGAGATCGACCCGTTGTTGATGATGCGACCGCCCCGCGGCGTCTGCGCCTTCATCGTGCGAAAGGCCTGCTGGATGCAGAAGAACATGCCGGTGAGGTTGATGTCCACCACGCCCTTCCACTGCTCGGGCGTCCAGTCCTCGAACGGTCCCGGCGGGTTACCCACGCCGGCGTTGTTGAACAGCAGGTCGACGCGCCCGAAGCGCTCGACCGTGGCGCCGAACAGCGCCTGCACCGAGTCGGCATTGGCCACGTCGGTGGGCACCGCGAAGGCGCGCGCACCGGCGCCCGACTCTTCCGCCACCTGCTCCAGCGGCTCGAGGCGGCGCCCCGCAAGGGCCACGCTCCAGCCGTCAGCCAGCAGGGCCAGCGCGGCCGCACGGCCGATGCCCGACCCCGCGCCCGTGACGATCGCGATGCGGCCCTTGTTGTTTTCCACGCTCATGCTTCAAGTCTCCTTTTCAACTGATCCATACACACGGTAAGCAAACCGGTAGTGTGCACGGCACGTCTCATCCGCGGCGGGGCTTGCGGCCCTTGCCCTGCATCTTGTTGGCGGCTTTCTTCACCGCCGACTTGAAGGCCTGCATGGCCGATTGCGGACCGGCGGGCACCGCGGCAGCGCCGCCGCCACCGTGCTCCGCTCGCGACTCGCCACCGGCCTCCGCCTTGTGGCGGGAGCTTCGCTTGGCCGACGCCTTCACCGGCGCGCCGCCCTTGTCCTTCATGGCGCGCGAGGTCAGGTCCTCGCCTTCGCGCACGAGGCGGAAGTCGATCTTGCGGCCATCGAGGTCGACGCGGCTCACCTGCACCCGCACCCGCGTGCCGATGGCGTAGCGAATGCCGGTGCGCTCGCCACGCAACTCCTGACGCATCTCGTCGAACTTGAAGTACTCGCCGCCCAGCTCGGTGATGTGGACCAGGCCTTCGACGTACATCGCATCAAGCGTGACGAAGATGCCGAAGGTGGTGGCTGCGGTGACCACGCCGCCGTATTCCTCGCCGAGGTGCTCGCGCATGTACTTGCACTTGAGCCAGGCCTCGACATCGCGGCTGGCTTCGTCGGCGCGGCGCTCGTTGGCGCTGCAATGCAGGCCGGCGGCCTCCCAGGCCAGCACTTCCTTGCTCGGCGCGACGGTCGCCTTCTGCGGCTTGTTCGTCGGCGCCTTGACGCGCGAAGCGAGCCGCTTGGCCAGCTTGGCATGCGCCTCGCCGGGCGTGGGCAGCATCGGCAGCTGGTAGCGCGTCTTGCCGAGGATCGCCTTGATCACGCGGTGCACCAGCAGGTCGGGATAGCGACGGATCGGGCTGGTGAAGTGCGTGTAGGCCTCGTAGGCCAGGCCGAAGTGGCCGCTGTTGATCGGCGTGTAGATCGCCTGCTGCATCGAGCGCAGCAGCATGGTGTGGATCTGCTGCGCGTCGGGGCGTTCCTTGGTGGCTTCGGCGATCGCCTGGAACTCGCCGGGACGCGGCTCGTCGGTGATGCTCAGGCCGACACCCATGGCCTTCAGGTAGCCGCGCAGGATTTCCTTCTTCTCGGGCGTCGGGCCTTCGTGTACGCGGAACAGGCCCGGATGCTTGCCTTCGGCGATGAAGTCGGCGCTGCAGACGTTGGCGGCGAGCATCGCCTCCTCGATCAGGCGGTGCGCCTCGTTGCGCGTGCGCGGCACGATCTTCTCGATGCGGCCGGCGTCGTCGCAGATGATCTGCGTCTCGGTGGTTTCGAAGTCGACCGCGCCGCGCTTGCCGCGCTGCTTGAGCAGGGCCTTGTAGACGTCGGCGAGGTTCAGCAGGTCCTTGACGCGGTCCTTGCGCTTGGCGGCTTCGGGGCCGCGCGTGTTGCCGAGGATGGCGGCGACTTCGGTGTACGTGAAGCGCGCATGGCTGAACATCACGGCCGGATAGAACTGGTAGGCGTAGATCTCGCCGTCGGCGGCAACCAGCATGTCGCACACCATGCACAGGCGCTCGACCTCGGGGTTCAGCGAGCACAGGCCGTTCGACAGCTTCTCGGGCAGCATCGGGATCACGCGGCGCGGGAAGTAGACGCTGGTGGCGCGGTCGTACGCATCGATGTCGATGGCGGAGCCGGTCTGCACATAGGCGCTGACGTCGGCGATGGCCACCAGCAGGCGCCAGCCCTTGCCGCGGCCCACCTTCGCGGGCTCGCAGTACACGGCGTCGTCGAAGTCGCGGGCGTCTTCGCCGTCGATGGTGACGAGCGGCACGTCGGTGAGGTCGATGCGGCCCTTCTTGTCGGCGGGGCGCACCTTCTCGGGCAGGGCCTTGGCCTGTGCCAGGCACTCCGCGGAAAACTCATGCGGCACGCCGTACTTGCGCACGGCGATCTCGATTTCCATGCCGGGGTCGTCGATCTCGCCCAGCACTTCTCTCACGCGACCCACAGGCTGGCCGAACAAGGCCGGCGGCTCGGTGAGCTGGACGACCACCACCTGGCCGACCTTGGCGGGACCGGTCGCGCCCTTCGGGATCAGGACGTCCTGGCCGTAGCGCTTGTCTTCCGGTGCAACGAGCCAGATCCCGCCTTCGTGCAGCAAGCGGCCGATGATGGGCTGCTCGGGTCGCTCGACGATCTCGACCACGCGCCCCTCGGGGCGGCCGCGGCGGTCCTGTCGCACGATGCGCGCCTTGACGCGATCCTTGTGCAGCACCGCGCGCATCTCATTCGGCGGCAGGTAGATATCTGCCTCGCCGTCGTCGCGTTGCACGAAGCCGTGCCCGTCGCGATGTCCTTGAACTGTTCCTTCGATTTCATCCAACAAGCTGCTGGAAGTGACATTATTTTTGATATGATCTCCTTCTTTCCTGAAATTCAAAACGTGACTGCTTCTGCAGTCATGTGGGCCCAGATGGCGGAATTGGTAGACGCACTAGTTTCAGGTACTAGCGAGTAACATCGTGGAGGTTCGAGTCCTCTTCTGGGCACCAAGTTTAAACAGACCTTTACCAGGTCATCCGATTGAAGCCACCGGTCTCCGGTGGCTTTTTTCATGGCCGCTCGAAACTGCATCAAACGGGCGACGCGATCGTCAGATCACGCCCCTTGATGCCGGCCATGCACGCACGATCGCACCCACCCGCCTTCGGCAGGACATCCGCCGCACGAGCGATGTCGCGCAGAAGCTGAAATTTCGACACGCTCAAAAGAGCGCGCCAAATTTGTGTATATAATCGTAGTCTTTGCTGAGAAGCAAAATCAGCCCAGATGGCGGAATTGGTAGACGCACTAGTTTCAGGTACTAGCGAGTAACATCGTGGAGGTTCGAGTCCTCTTCTGGGCACCAAGATTGAACAGACCCCTGCCAGGTCTTCTGACAAAAGCCACCGGCCTCCGGTGGCTTTTTTCTTGGCCGTTTGAATCAGGTGCATCAAACGGGCAATGCGATCAGGTCGTGGCCTTCAGCGCCCACGATGCGTGCACGCGTGAACTCGCCGACCTTCATCGTCTTGCTGATCTTCTCGGGCGGCAGGAGGCGAACAGTGCCGTCGATTTCCGGTGCATCGGCGTACGTACGCCCCACCCCACCCTTGCGGCCCAGTGCCGGCGCTGAA
The DNA here is from genome assembly GCF_059423605.1 of Variovorax sp. GW460-12-1-14-LB1. Taxonomy (NCBI): domain Bacteria; kingdom Pseudomonadati; phylum Pseudomonadota; class Betaproteobacteria; order Burkholderiales; family Comamonadaceae; genus Variovorax; species Variovorax sp. GW460-12-1-14-LB1. Next base: position 21,559 of record NZ_JBWKYF010000009.1, on the reverse strand, counting down.
TCAACCAGCACCTGCATCGTCGAGCCGATGCGCTTTTGCAGCTTGGCGATCGACACGGCCTCGGCCACTTCCATGAAGCGGGCGCGGCGCGCTTCGCGCTCGGCCTCGGGCAGCATGCCCGGAATGTCATTGGCAGTGGCGCCCTCGACCGGGCTGTAGGCAAAGCAGCCCGCACGATCGATCTCGGCTTCGCGGATGAAGTCGAGCAGGTGTTCGAACTCCTGCTCCGTCTCGCCCGGGAAACCGGCGATGAAGGTGCTGCGGATCACGAGTTCGGGGCAGACCTCGCGCCAACGCGCGATCCGCTCCAGATTCTTCTCGCCGCTGGCCGGCCGCTTCATGCGCTTGAGCACATCGGGGTGGCTGTGTTGCAGCGGCACGTCGAGGTACGGCAGCACCAGGCCGCTCGCCATCAACGGAATGATTTCGTCGACGCTCGGATACGGGTACACGTAGTGCAGGCGCACCCAGGCGCCATACGGCTCGGCAATTTCGCCCAGCGTGCGCACGAGTTCGAGCATGCGGGTCTTGACCGGCTTGCCATCCCAGAAACCGGTGCGGTACTTCACGTCGACGCCATAGGCCGAGGTGTCCTGGCTAATCACCAGCAGCTCCTTCACGCCACCCTCGAACAGGGCCTTGGCTTCGCTGAGCACATCGCCCACCGGACGCGAGACGAGGTCGCCGCGCATCGAGGGAATGATGCAGAAGGTGCAGCGGTGGTTGCAGCCTTCGCTGATCTTCAGATAGGCGTAGTGCCGCGGCGTGAGCTTGAGGCCGGCCACGCCGAAGGTGTTCGGCACGAGGTCGATGAACGGATCGTGCGGCTTCGGCAGGTTGGCGTGCACCGCATCCATCACCTCCTGCGTGGCATGCGGACCGGTGACGGCCAGCACGCTGGGGTGCATCTGGCGCACGAGGTTGCCGCCCTGGTCGCCGGTCTTGGCGCCCAGGCAGCCGGTGACGATCACGCGGCCGTTCTCGGCGAGCGCTTCGCCGATGGTGTCCAGGCTTTCCTTCACGGCATCGTCGATGAAGCCGCAGGTGTTGACGATCACGAGGTCGGCCCCCTCGAAAGTCTTGGCGGTTTGATACCCCTCGGCACTCAGCTGGGTCAGGATCAATTCGGAATCGGTCAATGCCTTGGGACAACCAAGGCTGACGAAGCCGACCTTGGGGGCGGTCGGCGTGACGGTACGTTCAGGGGAGGCAACTTCGCTCATAGGCCTCTATTGTCCCAGCTATCGGTGACAGCGGGGCATTCATCGGGCAGTCACCCCATTCGGGCGGGCCGCCGCGCGGCGCTCAGGGGCGCTTGATGCCAAAGGCGCCCAGCACCTGCTCGGTGTTTTTCTGCATCTGCTCCTGCATCTGCAGGAAGACGTTCTTCGATTGCTCGACGTAGTTGCCCATCAGCCCCTGGATCATCGGCGACTGCATGGTCATGAAGCGCGACCACATCTCGGGCGTCAGGCCTTCGGCCTTTTCGGCGAGCTGGGCCTGCATCTCGGTCATCGCTTGGATGTTCTTCTCGAGGTACGGGCCCATGTAGCCCTGCATGGCCTGGCCGTAGAAACGGATGATGTTGGCCAGCACCTGCTCGGTGAACATCGGCGCACCGCCCGCCTCTTCTTCCAGGATGATCTGCAGCAGGATGCTGCGCGTGAGGTCGTCGCCAGTCTTGGCGTCGCGCACCACGAACTGCGCGTTCTTGATGACCAGCTGCTTGACCTCGGTCAGCGTGATGTACGTGGATGTCTCCGTGTCGTAGAGCCGTCGGTTGGGGTACTTCTTGATCACACGCTGGACCGGCTTCACCCCGGACTTCTTGCTCTGCACTACAGACTCCTTCACATGGACGCCCATGTCATCGGATGATTCTAGGGAGCGGTTTTGCTGCATCGCGACAAGGTTTACCCTGACCGTGATTCTTCTTCAGGCGTCCGGCGCCGTCGCGTACTCGGCACCGCACGCATGACACGCTGCAGTTTCGGGACGCTCCGGGGTCGACAACCTGAAACGCAGCGGGATCTTCTGCCCGTAGACCACCCAGCACCGGGGGCAATGCTCCTGCCCCGCCGTCGGAAGATAGGCGCGTGCGCGCTGCTCGGCGCGCTCCTCGGTCACCGGCATGCCCTGTCGTTGTGCACGCGCCACTTCGCGTGCGGCCATGGTGTCGGCGCGGCCGGCGGCAAGGTCATTGATGCCGTAGACCGCGCGCGCGAATTCAAGAGGGGCTTGCTTGAGCAATGCGGCCACGCGGTGGTCGGCGTGCGCCCGATCAACTGGCGTTGATCGCGTATTCATCAGATCGCTTATCAAGGAAATTCGAGAAGGTTGGCAGACCGCTCAAGGTAGCACAACCACATGGCTCAGGCACCTTGCCTGCACCGCGCGAAGGGCCGCCCGTGAAAGGGGTTTTCGCTTGCGCCGATCACTCAGGACGACCGGGCTGATCCAGAGACAAACGTCGCCCAAACGACGAACGGGTTGCAGCGAAATCGCTGCAACCCGTGTTTGAATTTGGTAGGCGCGATTGGATTCGAACCAACGACCCCCACCATGTCAAGGTGGTGCTCTAACCAACTGAGCTACGCGCCTAAGAGAAGCATCGAGTATAGCAGGAGAAATGGCCCTTTTCAGCGCCGACGTGCAGATCGCACACCAGTCACTGCAGTCACCACACTCAACACCTGCGTCAACCGCGCGGCATCGGCGATTTCCACAGTGAACGTCATCCACGCCGTGCCCTTGATCGACTGCGTCTGCACGCCGATCACGTTCATCTTCTCGCGCGCAAAGACATCGGAGATATCGCGCAGCAAACCCTGACGATCGGCCGCTTCCACTGCCACGTCGACTGCGTAGACCGGTGCATCGGCGCCCTTCTTCGGCAGGCCCCATTCGACATCAATCACGCGTTCGCCGTCCTTCGCGGCCATCGTGCGGAAGTTGCTGCAATCCGCGCGATGCACGCTGACGCCATGGCCACGCGTGACAAAGCCACGGATCGCATCAGGCGGCGCCGGCTTGCAGCACTTGGCGAGCTGCGTCATCAGAGACGACACGCCCACCACCAGCACGCCGCCCTTGCCCGACTTCTCGCTGCCGCGCGCCTTCTTGATCTGCACGCCGTCGTCAGGGTTCAGCGCCGGCTCGGGCGGACGCAGCAGCGTCTCGATGTTGCGCAGCGAAAACTCGTCCTTGCCGACCACCTCGAACAGATGGTCCGCCGACTTGAAACCGAGCTGCGACGCCAGGTCTTCGAGCCGCATGGCCGTCTTGCCTTCGCGCTGCAGCAGCTTCTCGACGGCTTCGCGTCCGCGCGCCACGGTCTCGTGCGTGATCTGTGCGTTGAACCAGGCACGCACCTTGGCGCGTGCGCGGTGGCTCGCCAGATAACCCAGCTCGGCATTCAGCCAGTCACGCGACGGCCCGCCTTCCTTGGCCGCCATGATCTCGACCGTCTGCCCGTTCGACAGCGGCGTGTTCAGCGGCACCATCGCGCCATCGACACGCGCACCGCGGCAGCGATGCCCCAGCGTCGTGTGCACCGTGTAGGCGAAGTCGACCGGCGTCGCGCCCTGCGGCAACTCGACGATGGCGGCATCAGGCGTAAGCACATAGATGCGGTCGTCGAACAGCCCCTGCCCCTGCAACCCACCCGACAGGTCGCGTTCCCAGGCCAGCAGCTGGCGCAGCACGGCGATCTTGGCGTCGTACTCACCGCTCGCCCAGACGCCGGCGTAGCCCTTGTGGCCCGCTTCCTTGTAGGCCCAGTGCGCCGCGACGCCGTGCTCGGCGTGGTCGTGCATTTCCTCGGTGCGGATCTGGATCTCGATGGGCTTCCCCACCTTGCCGTCGACGATCTCGCGCACCACCGTGTGCAGCGACTGGTAGCCGTTCGGCTTGGGCCGCGCGATGTAGTCGTCGAACTCTTCGTCGATGGGCTGGAAGTGCGAGTGCACCCAGGCCAGCGCGGCGTAGCAGTCCTTCACGTCCGGCACCACCACGCGCAGCGCGAGGATGTCGAAGACCTGCTCGAAATCGAGCGACTTGCCGCGCATCTTCTTGACGATGCTGTAGATGTTCTTCGGGCGTCCCTGCACCGTGGCCTTGACGCCTTCGGCCTGCAGTTCGTGCTCCAGTTGCGAACGCAACTGCTCGACGTGGCCTTCGCGCTCGATGCGCTTCTCATCGAGCAGGCGTGCGATCAGCTTGTAGGTCTCGGGCTCGAGAAAGCGGAACGAGAGGTCCTCGATCTCCCACTTCACCTGCCAGATGCCCAGCCGGTTCGCGAGCGGCGCAAACACCTGCAGCGACTCGCGCGCCACGCTTTCTGGCGCGGGCTGCTTGCTGGCCGCCGCGTGCCGCAGCGTCTGCAGGCGCGAGGCCAGCCGCAGCATGACCACGCGCAGGTCGCGCGAAAACGCGAGCAGCATCTTGCGCACGTTCTCGGTCTGCGCGCCGGCGCCTTCGGCGTGGTGCCCTTGCGAGGCGGTGCGCGCCTGCTCCTGCACGCGCACGAGCTTGGTGGTCTCGACCGCGAGCGCCGCGAAGTTGTCGCCGAAAACCTTGGCGATCACTTCCTGCGGGCGGTTCAGGTGCTGGCACGAATACACGAGGTAGCTCGCGGCCTGCATCGCCTCGGAGCCGCCCATCTTCGCAACGATGGCGGCCACCGCATCGGCGTGCGCCAGCGTGTTCTCGCCGGTGTCGAGTTTTTCGTCGGCGATCAGCGGTTCGGCGAACGCGCGGGCGCGCGCCAGCATGTTCTCCATGACCGGCGAGCGGTCGGCCGTGGCGGCCGACAGCGGGTAATCGACCATGACGCCGTCGGACAGGGGTGCCGTCTGAAGGTTCGCAGACTCTCGCTTCACGATGCCCTCAATCGAACAGGAAATTCGTGACGACGGCGACCTGTGCGGGATCGACGAAAGTCGGCGCGTGCCCCACGCCCTCGAACTCGACAAGCGTGGCACGCGGCCCGCGCTGCGTCATCGCGGCCGCCGTCTCGGGCGACAGCAGGTCGGACACCGCGCCGCGCGTGAGCAGCGTGCGCGCCTCGATGGCGTCGTACAGGCTCCACATCACCGCCCCGCCCTGCGCCGCGATCTCCGGCGTGATGGCGCGCAACGGCACGCCGATGGCCGGGTCGTAGTGCAGCACCCAGGCGCCCTCGCCCACCGGGCCGGCACTGGCGGTCTTGGCGGCACCGTCGGCGCTGCGCTCGGACGCCGGCACCACCATGTGCTGCGACAGCGCGCGCCACTGCTCGGGCGTGTGCGGCCCGAACGTGGTCGACAGGGCCCACATCGCATCGGCCGCGGCCTGCACGCTCGGAAACTGGCCGCTCTTGCCCACATACGCGCCGATGCGCTGGATGGCAGCGGGCTCGACCGTGGGGCCGACATCGTTCGCGACGAAACGGCGAATGGGCCGTGGCAACGGCAGCTCCTTGTGGCCGGCCAGCACGAAGCCGATCAGCCCGCCCATGCTGGTGCCGACGTAGTCGAGCGTGTCGATGGGATGCTCGCCGTGCAGCTGCGCGATCAGCGCCACCATGTCGGCCGCGTACACAGGCACTTGATAGAAAGCGGGGTCGCGCAGCCAGTCGCTTCGGCCGCGCCCGACCACGTCGGGACAGACAACACGCACATCGCCGCCCGCGCGCGCCACGATGGCCTGCGCGAGCACGTCGAAATCGCGCCCCTGCCGGGTCAGCCCGTGCACGCAGACCACGACATGTGCGCTGTGCGCGTCGCCCCATTGCCAATAGGCCATGCGATGACCGCCCTGGGCGTCGTTGCAGGCCACGTCGTGAAGGGTCGGTTCTGTCATGGAAACGGAGGGGTTCGGGTGCGGATAATGGTCTCGTTGCATCCTAATTCATCCGGAGATTGATCTTCATGCTCAAAGGCAAAACCGCGCTTGTCACGGGGTCCACCAGTGGCATTGGCTTCGCCATCGCCAAGGCGCTGGCCCAACAGGGCGCACACATCGTGCTCAACGGCTTCGGCGACGCCGACACCCCCAAGGCCCAGATCGAGGCGCTCGGCGTGCGTGCCGAGTACCACGGGGCCGACATGAGCAAGCCCGACCAGATCGAGGACATGATGAAGTTCGCGGCGTCGAAGTTCGGCCGCGTCGACATCCTCGTCAACAACGCCGGCATCCAGCACGTGGCCAAGGTCGAGGACTTCCCGACCGAACGTTGGGACGCGATCCTCGCGATCAACCTCACGAGCGCCTTCCACACGACGCGCCTGGCGATCCCCGCGATGCGCGAGGCCAACTGGGGCCGCATCATCAACGTGGCGTCGGCGCACGGGCTCGTGGCCTCGGCGCAGAAGTCGGCCTATGTCGCGGCCAAGCACGGCATCGTCGGCCTGACCAAGTCGGTGGCGCTCGAAACCGCCACCACCGGCGTCACCTGCAACGCGATCAGCCCGGGCTGGGTGCTCACAGCGCTGGTGCAAAAGCAGATCGACGACCGCGCGGCCCGCGAAGGCATTTCGGCCCTCCAGGCGCAGAACGAATTGCTGGGAGAAAAGCAGCCCTCGCTGCAATTCACGACGGTCGAGCAACTGGGCGGGCTGGCCGTCTTCCTGAGCTCTCCCGCCGCCGATCAGGTGCGGGGCGTCGCCTGGGCCATGGATGGCGGCTGGACGGCTCAGTAAATAGACAGAGACAACGAAAAAACGCCGGCGGCACTCGACCGCCGGCGCCGAGCTCTTTGTCTTCTTACTTGAGCTGCACCGAGCCGGAGACGTTCACGACCACGCTGGTCTTGCCCGCTTCCACCGGCACCGCCGAATCGGCGGCCGAGAACGATTTGGCCTGCATGGCCATCACGCGCGGGCGGATCGGGCCGCTGTCGTTCGCGTTCACCGACACCTCGCGCAGCGTGTAGCCGCCGAAGCCGAAGCCCTTGGCCAGCTCGCCGGCCTTCTGCTTGAAGTTGTCGATGGCGATGTTCTGCGCCTCGGTCTCGGTCTTGGCGCGCTGTTCGCGGCTCAGGCCGAAACCGACGTTGCCCACGCTGAGCGTGCTGATGCGCCCGGCCGTCTGGGTGATGCGCGCGAAGTCGCGGCCTTCGAGCACGAGTTCGGTCGACCCCTGCCAGCCGTTGATCTTGCCGTCCTTGGTGTAGCGCGGCGAAAGGCTGAAGTTGCCGGTGCGCACGTCGAGCTGGCCCGGCTGCGCATTCTTCTTGGCCTCGGCCAGCGCGGCATCGAGCGCCGTCTTGAGCTGGGTCTGCACGGTGCCCGCCTCGGCGGCGTCGCGCGTGGTGACGAGGGTCATGCTCAGCAGGTCTTGCTGAACTTCGACGGTGCCGGAGGCCGACAGCTGGAGCACGTTTTGTGGAGCAGGCATGACGGCATTCTGGGCCAAGGCGGCCCCGGCAAAGGTCAGCGCGGCGCAGGCCGCGATCAATTGAACAGTCTTCAAGACAGATTTCTCCCTGGTGGATGCGAGGAAAAGCCCTCGCCCGCGCCCTCTTCTTCAGTGGCGCAGGCTGCGCGGCGCGGTTTGCGGACTGGCGACGGGCTGCGGTACCGGCACGATGCGCTCAGCAGGCTGTGATTCTGCCGAATTCAGAAGAACACCCGTTCCCGCAGGCACCCACTGCCCCCGGACCTGCTGCCTCAACTCGAAGAGTTCGCCCGCCGTGAGACGGCGCCCCGCCAGCGCTTCGCCGCGGCGCTGCTCTTCCCGCTGGGCCGCCCGGTGCGCGGCCACGGCATCGCGCACTTCGCTGCGGCGCCCTTCACTGACCCGCAAAAACCCTTCGGAAGCGACGGACGTCGCACCACAGGCGCATGCGAAAAAAAGCAGAGGCAAGGCAGAAAAAGAAGGTCTCATCGCGCAATCGTCATAAGGCAGCACGGACTGTGCCACCGCCGGGCAAAGCCCGGATGACCAGACGGCGAGCGGCCGCAAGTTGTGTAACTTAGTGTCAACCACTACGGAATTCGGCAGCAATGGGGTCCTAACGCCTTCAGAATCGGCGCTGTTACAAATTCAACGTTGTAGAAATGACTCAAGTTCCCGCTCGCACCGACAAGATCGTGATCGTCGACGACGACGCCCGCATCCGCGACCTGCTGCGCCGCTACCTGACGCAGGAAGGATTCGAAGTGATCGTGGCCGAGGACGGCAAGGCGCTCAACCGCATCCTGTTGCGCGACACGGTCGACCTGATCGTGCTCGACCTGATGATGCCCGGCGAAGACGGCCTCTCCGTGTGCCGCCGTCTGCGTGCCGCCAACGACCGCACGCCGATCATCATGCTCACCGCCAAGGGTGAGGACGTGGACCGCATCGTCGGTCTCGAAGTCGGCGCCGACGACTACCTCGGCAAGCCCTTCAACCCGCGCGAACTGCTGGCCCGCGTGCACGCGGTGCTGCGCCGCCGTCCGCCGCTCGAGGCGCCCGGCGCCCCCTCTACCGAGAACGAGACCGTCACCTTCGGCCCCTTCGCCTTCGACCTCGGCTCGCGCACCCTGAAGAAGGACGGCGAAGAACTCTCGCTGACCACCGGCGAGTTCGCGATGCTGAAGGCGCTGGTGCGCCACCCGCGCCAGCCGCTGTCGCGTGAAAAGCTGGCCCAGCTGGCACGCGGCCGCGAATTCGAGCCCTTCGACCGCAGCCTGGACGTGCAGATCTCGCGCCTGCGCAAGCTGGTCGAGTCCGACGCCGCGGCGCCGCGCTACATCCAGACCGTCTGGGGCGTGGGCTACGTGTTCGTGCCGGACGGCACGGCCTGACGATCCGCTGAGAGGTGGCCATCGGCCTCCATTCCGCCCGACCTGACCCGGCCCAGGAGGACGGGGCACAGGTCACGATGCCGAGCCCGCTCGAAGCGAGCGCGCAACGTGACCGCCGCCCCGGCCTCAAGCTGGGTTTCAGCCTTTTCTGGCGCACCTTCTTTCTGCTCGCGCTGCTGCTGATCGGCTGCACGGTCGCGTGGCTGCAGACCTTCCGCTCGCTCGAATACGAGCCGCGCGCCATCCAGACCGGGCACCAGATCGCCTCGCTCGTGAACCTCACACGCGCGGCGCTCGTGTACTCGGACGCGATCACGCGGGTCTCGCTCATCAAGACGCTGGCCGACCAGGAAGGCGTGCGCATCCTGCCGCGCGAACCCAACGACCGCTTCCAGCCCTACACCAGCGGCGCGCTCGACGAGCGCGTCACCGAAGAGCTGATCGCCCAGCTCGGCGAAGGCACCACGGTGGCCAGCCGCGTGAACGACGAGCCGGGCCTGTGGATCGGTTTCACCATCGAGAGCGACACCTACTGGCTGCTGCTCGACCCCACGCGCTTCAGCCGCGTGGGCGGGCGCACCTGGCTGGTCTGGCTCAGTACGGCGATGGCGCTGTCGCTGGCCGGCGCGGCGCTGATCACACGGCTCATCAACCTGCCGCTCAAGCAGCTGTCGCGCGCCACCTTGCAGGTGCGCGAGGGCGAGTACGAGGCGCACCGGCTCGACGAGCGCGCCCGCACCAACGAAATCCGCGCGGTGAACATCGGCTTCAACCGCATGGCCGACCAGCTCGCCAAGATCGAGCAGGACCGCGCCATCATGCTGGCCGGCATCTCGCACGACCTGCGCACGCCGCTGGCGCGGCTGCGGCTCGAAACCGAGATGAGCGTGGCCGACGAAGACGCGCGCGACCACATGGCCGCCGACATCGCACAGCTCGACGCGATCATCGACAAGTTCCTCGACTACGCCCGCCCCGACCATGTCGACCAGCGCCCCGTGCTGCTGCGCGACGTGATCGACGCCTGCACCTACGCCGTGCAGGACTACGAAGAGATGAACATCCACGTCGACGTGCCCGCCGACCTGAAGGTGATGGGCGACGAGGTGGAGCTCACGCGCGTGATCTCCAACCTGGTCGAGAACGCGCGGCGCTACGGCAAGACGCCGTCGACCGGCGTGGCCGACGTCACGATCCAGGCGCAGGCCAACAACGACGCGGTGCTGATCAAGGTGCGCGACCACGGCGCGGGCGTCGAGCCCGCCCTGCTCGTGCAGCTGACCAAGCCCTTCTTCCGCGGCGACGCGGCACGCACCTCGGCGGCCGGTGCCGGCTTGGGGCTGTCGATCGTGGCGAAGAACATCGAGCGCATGGGCGGCACCTTCGCGCTCACCAGCACGCCGGGCCGGGGCCTCGCGGCCCACATCCGGATGCCGCGCGCGATGCCGGCGGGCAGCAGCAAGCCCGGCGAGGTGCCGGGCAAGAAACAGGTCGCCTGAAGAAGAACCCGGGGCTCAGCGGTGCAGCAGCACCGCGGCGCGGGCTTCCATCGCCCGGCCCTCGCCCACCGGGCCGAGCTTCTCGGCCGTCTTGGCTTTCACATTGACCTGATCGAGCGCGATGCCCAGCGTGTCGGCGATGCGCTGGCACATGGCCGGGATGTGCGGCGCCAGCTTGGGCGCCTGCGCGATCACGGTGCTGTCGACGTTGCCGATCTCCCAGCCGGCGGCCCGCACGCGGCGCGCCGCCTCGGCCAGCAGCACGGCCGAATCGGCGCCGCGGAACTGGGCGTCGGTGTCGGGGAAATGCCGGCCGATGTCGCCCAGCCCGGCCCCGCCCAGCAGCGCGTCGGTGATGGCGTGCAGCAGCACGTCGGCGTCGGAATGCCCGAGCAGGCCCGTGGTGTGCGGCACCTCGATGCCGCCCAGGATGAGCTTGCGCCCCGCCACCAGCTGGTGGACGTCCCAGCCTTCGCCGACGCGGATGTTGAACGGTGTCGTCGTCATGCCATGGCCTTCTTGCGGCCAAGCAGCACCGCCTCGGCCAGTGCGAAATCTTCGGGGAAGGTGACCTTGAAGTTCTGCGCGCTGCCGGGCACCAGCAGCGGCGCCAGGCCGAGGGTCTCGATGGCGCTGGCCTCGTCGGTCACCACGTCGCCCACGCGCTCCAGCGCGTCGAGCAGCATGCCGATGCGGAACATCTGCGGCGTCTGCGCCAGCCACTTGTCGGCGCGCGGCAGGGTCTGGGTCGAGCGGCTGTCGGTCGACGAGACCTTCAGCGTGTCGGCCAGCCGCTGCGCCAGCAGGCCGCCGACGGCATCGTGCTCGCAGGCGGCGATCAGCGCCTCGATCTGGCTGGACGTGACCAGGCAGCGCGCCGCGTCGTGCACCAGCACCCAGTCGTGCGGCCCGGCGCCCTTCTGGCGCAGCGCCGCCAGGCCGTTGCGCACCGAGGCGGCGCGCGTCAGGCCGCCCACGCGCAGCAGGTACTCGCCGGTCGCCGGGAAGCGCGGCAACGCCGTTTGCACCTCGCGGTCGTCGGGCGACACCACCACGGCCACGCCCGCGAAACGCCCGGCCAGCGCGCGGAATGCGTCCACCGTGTGGGCCACCATCGACTGGCCCGCCAGGCGCCGGTACTGCTTGGGCTGCGCGCCGCCGGCGCGGTGGCCGGAACCGGCACAGGGGATCAGCACGTAGAAACGGGAAGAAGACATGGAGGGTGCGGCACGGGCCGATGGCCGACAAGCGGATAAGGGGCCGCCATTCTAGAATTGACATTCGCACACCCCTCGCCGTCCGGCGCGGGGTGTCGTGCATTTTTCGAACCGCTCCATGGACCTCCCCCTTCTCCCGGCGGGCAAGCGTTTCACGCTGCCGCGTCCCCCGTTGTCGGCCGATGCGCTGATGCTGGCCCAGCTCGGCATGCGCGAGAAGGCCGCGGGGCGCGCCACCGCGATGTTCACCGCCGACGCGAACGACGCCCAGCGGCTCATCGACGAAATCGCCTTCTTCGCCCCCGAGTTGCGCTGCGCCCTGTTCCCCGACTGGGAAACGCTGCCCTACGACAGCTTCTCGCCGCACCAGGACCTGATCAGCGAGCGCCTGGCCACGCTGTGGCGCATCAGCCAGAAAGAGGCCGACGTGGTGCTGGTGCCCGCCACCACCGCGCTGTACCGGCTGGCGCCGCCTGCCTTCCTGGCCGGCTACACCTTCCAGTTCAAGGCCAAGCAGAAGCTGCAGGAATCGAAGCTCAAGGCGCAGCTCACGCTGGCCGGCTACAGCCACGTGACGCAGGTCGTGAGCCCGGGCGAATACGCGGTGCGCGGCGGCCTGATCGACCTGTTCCCGATGGGCTCGCCGGTGCCGTTTCGCGTCGACCTGTTCGACGACGAGATCGACTCCATCCGCACCTTCGACCCCGACACCCAGCGCAGCCTGTACCCCGTGCCCGAGGTGCGCCTGCTGCCGGGCCGCGAGTTCCCGATGGACGACGACGCCCGCGCGCGCTTTCGCAGCCGCTGGCGCGAACTGCTCGAGGGCGACCCGACCAAGAGCCGCATCTACAAGGACATGGGCAACGGCGTGGCCACCGCCGGCATCGAGTACTACCTGCCGCTGTTCTTCGACGAGACGGCCACGGTGTTCGACTACCTCGGCCCCGACGCCACCGTCGTGCTGCACGGCGACCTCGAACCCGCGTTCCAGCACTTCTGGCAGGACACCAACGAGCGCTACCGCCTGGTGCAGGGCGACCCCGAGCGCCCCGCGCTGCCGCCCGAGGCGCTGTTCCTCAACGCCGAGCAGTTCTACCAGCGCGCCAAGCCGCATGCGCAACTCGCCATCCGGGGCGACATCGCCACCGACGCGCCCTACGCCGAGTTCGACAAGCTGCCGCCCTTTGCCGTCGTGCGCGGCGCCGAAGACCCGCTGGTCGGCCTGAAGGCCCACATCGCCGCCACGCCGCACCGCGTGCTGCTGATCGCCGAGAGCGACGGCCGCCGCGAGAGCCTGCTCGACTTCCTGCGCGCCAGCGGCGTGAACCCGCCGGCCTTCGACTCGCTGGCCGAGTTCGAAGCCTCGGGCGACGAAAAAATCGGCATCGCCACCGCCGCGCTGGCCTCCGGCTTCGCGTGGCGCGAACAGGCGATCGACTTCGTCACCGAGACCGAGCTGTTCGCCACCGCGCCCACCACGCGCCGGCGCAACAAGAAGCAGGAACAGGTCAGCGACGTCGAAGCGCTGATCAAGGACCTGTCCGAACTCAACGTGGGCGACCCGGTGGTGCACAGCGCGCACGGCATCGGCCGCTACCGCGGCCTGATCCACATGGACCTGGGCCAGGGCACGGGCGCGGACGGCAAGCCGCTGCTGCAGGAAATGCTGCACCTGGAGTACGCCGACAAGGCCACGCTCTATGTGCCGGTGAGCCAGTTGCACCAGATCAGCCGCTACACCGGCGTGAGCGCCGACGAGGCGCCGCTGCACAAGCTGGGCTCCGGCCAGTGGGAAAAGGCCAAGCGCAAGGCCGCCGAACAGGTGCGCGACTCGGCCGCCGAGCTGCTCAACATCTACGCCCGCCGCGCCGCGCGCGAAGGCCATGCCTTCCGCTACTCGCCGGCCGACTACGAGGTGTTCGCCAACGACTTCGGTTTCCAGGAAACCGCCGACCAGAAAGCCGCCATCCACGCCGTGGTGCAGGACATGATCTCGCCCCAGCCGATGGACCGCCTCGTGTGCGGCGACGTGGGCTTCGGCAAGACCGAGGTCGCGCTGCGCGCCGCCTTCATCGCCGTCACCGGCGGCAAGCAGGTGGCGTTTCTCGCGCCGACCACGCTGCTGGCCGAGCAGCACTACCAGACGCTGGTCGACCGCTTCGCCAAGTGGCCGGTGAAGGTGGCCGAGATGAGCCGCTTCCGCTCCGCCAAGGAAATCACGGCCGCCGCCAAGGGCCTGGCCGAGGGCCAGGTCGACATCGTGGTCGGCACGCACAAGCTGCTCTCGCAGTCGGTCAAGTTCAAGAACCTGGGCCTGCTCATCATCGACGAGGAGCACCGTTTCGGCGTGCGCCATAAAGAGGCGATGAAAGCCATGCGCGCCGAGGTCGACGTGCTCACGCTCACGGCCACGCCGATTCCGCGCACGCTGGGCATGGCGCTCGAAGGCCTGCGCGACCTGAGCGTGATCGCCACCGCGCCGCAGCGCCGCCTGGCCATCAAGACCTTCGTGCGCAACGAGGGCACGGGCGTGATCCGCGAAGCCGTGCTGCGCGAATTGAAGCGCGGCGGGCAGGTCTACTTCCTGCACAACGAGGTCGAGACCATCGAGAACCGGCGCCAGAAGTTGGAAGAAATCCTGCCCGAGGCCCGCATCGCCGTGGCCCACGGCCAGATGCCCGAGCGCGAGCTGGAACGCGTGATGCGCGACTTCGTGGCCCAGCGCTACAACATGCTGCTGTGCTCGACCATCATCGAGACCGGCATCGACGTGCCCACCGCCAACACCATCGTGATGAGCCGCGCCGACAAGTTCGGCCTGGCGCAGCTGCACCAGTTGCGCGGGCGCGTCGGCCGCTCGCACCACCAAGCCTATGCCTACCTCATGGTGCCGGACACCGAGGGCCTGACCAAGCAGGCCTCGCAGCGGCTCGAGGCGATCCAGCAGATGGAAGAACTGGGCTCGGGCTTCTACCTCGCGATGCACGACCTGGAGATTCGCGGCACGGGCGAAGTGCTCGGCGAGAACCAGAGCGGCAACATGATGGAGATCGGCTTCCAGCTCTACAACGAGATGCTCAGTGAAGCCGTGCGCTCGCTGAAGGCCGGGCAGGAGCCCGACCTGCTCTCGCCGCTGTCGGTCACCACCGAGATCAACCTGCACGCCCCCGCCCTCCTGCCCGACGACTACTGCGGCGACGTGCACCTGCGGCTGTCGTTCTACAAGAAGCTCGCCACCGCGAAGAACCCCGACCAGATCGACACGCTGCTGGAAGAGATCGTCGACCGCTTCGGCAAGCTGCCGCCGCAGGCGCAGACGTTGATCGACACACACCGCCTGCGCGTGCTCGCGCGGCCCTACGGCGTGGTCAAGGTCGATGCGGCGCCGGGCATCATCAACATCACCTTCCGCAAGGACGCGCCGGTGGACGGCATGGCCATCATCCAGCTGATCCAGAAGAACAAGCACATCAAGCTCGCCGGCAACGAGAAGCTGCGCATCGAGCGCGAACTCAAGGAGCCGAAGGACCGCGCCCAGATGGTGCGCGACGTGCTGCGCAGCCTCGGACAACCCCTCGTCAAGGAAACCGCCCCCGCATGAGCGCTACGATAGAAATCTCTCCCGGCCTCGTCCTCCAGCGCGTGAAGCCGCCGCTGAAGCTCGCCGACTTCAAGCTGATCGCGTTCGACATGGACTCGACGCTCATCAACATCGAATGCATCGACGAGATCGCCGATGCCGTCGGCAAGAAAGCCGAGGTGGCTGCGATCACCGAGGCCACGATGCGCGGCGAGATCAAGGACTTCAAGGAAAGCCTGCGCCGCCGCGTGGCGCTGCTGCAAGGCGTGCCCGTGGCTGCGCTGCAGCAGGTGTACGACGAGCGCCTGAAGCTCAACCCCGGCGCCACCGAGCTGGTCGCCGCGTGCAAGAAGGCGGGCCTCAAGGTGCTGCTGGTGTCGGGCGGCTTCACCTTCTTCGCCAACCGCGTGAAGGACCGCCTGGGCATCGATTTCGCGCGCTCCAACCTGCTCGACGAAGCCGACGGCCAGCTCACCGGCCAGGTCGTGACGCAGAGCTGGGGCGACATCTGCGACGGCGCCGAAAAGCGCCGCACGCTGCTCGAAGTGGCCTCGCTCATGGGCATTTCGCCGCAGGAAACCATCGCCGTGGGCGACGGCGCGAACGACCTGCCGATGATGGGCGAGGCCGGGCTGTCGGTGGCCTACCACGCCAAGCCGAAGGTGCGCGAGCAGGCCATGGTGGCGATCAACGAAGGCGGGCTCGACCGCGTGCTGGAAATCCTGAAATGACCGACGCCGCCCCGCTGTACCGCGCCGACGCGCTGCGCGACTACGCCAGCGCCCTGCTGCAGAAAGCGGGGCTCGCGGCCTCGATGGCCGACAGCGTGGCACGCACGCTGGTCGAGGGCGACCTGCTGGGCCACGACACGCACGGCCTCGCGCTGCTGGCCGGCTATGTGAAAGAAATCGAATCAGGTGGCATGACGCGCGACGGCGCGCCCGAGGTGCTGTCCGACCGCCCCGCCGCCGTGCTGTGGGACGGCAAGCGCCTGCCCGGCCCGTGGCTCATGGACCAGGGCATGGACCTGCTGGTGCCGCGTGCGCGCGAACTGGGCACGGCCTCGCTCGTGATTCGCCGCAGCCACCACATCGCCTGCCTCGCGGTCTACATGCTGCGCGCGCTGCAGGAAGACATGCTGATGCTGCTGGCCTGCTCCGACCCCAACACGGCCAGCGTCGCGCCCTTCGGCGGCACGCAGGCGGTGTTCACGCCGAATCCGCTGGCGATGGGCTTTCCGCTGTCGCAGGGCGGCGTGATGGTCGACATCTCGGCCTCGATCACCACCAACGGGATGAGCAACCGCAAGCGCGCGGCCGGTGAGACTTTCGCCGAGGAATGGCTCATCGACGCGTCCGGCAAGCCATCGAACAACCCGCAGGTGCTGTTCGACCAGCCGCCCGGCACGCTGCTGCCCGTGGGCGGCCTGAGCCACGGCCACAAGGGCTACGGCATGGCGCTCTTGGTCGAGACGCTCACGGCCGGCCTCGCGGGCCACGGCCGCGCCGATCCGCCCGAAGGCTGGGGCGCGACCGTGCACCTCACGCTGCACGACCTGCACGCCTTCGGCGGCAAGGACGCTTTCCTGCGCCAGATGGACCACGTGGCCAAAAAATGTCGCGACAACGCGCCCATCGACCCGGCCAGGCCTGTGCGGCTGCCGGGTGAAGGCGGGTTGAAGCGTCGGGAAGCGCAATCGGCGAACGGGGTGCGGCTGCACCCGTCGATTGCGCGTTCGCTGCAGGAGGCGGAGCAGCGGCATGGCCTGCGGCTGGCGCAGGCGCTGATCTGACGGGGTTTATTCCTCGCCGTCGTTCTCGGCGTGGTCGGGCGCACCCGCAGGCCGCGGCTGGCGCTTGCCGGGCTTGGCCAGGATCTCGATGTAGAACTGCTTGCCGCCCTCTTTCACCACACCGTCGATGAGGCCGGTGATGGCCGTGAGGTGGATGGTTTCGGCGGATTCCTGGGCGCTGCCGAACCGGCAGTCGAAGTCCCAGAAGTCGGCGCCTTCGGGCAGGTCGCGGCGGCGCTCGCGCTTGATGTACTTGCGGATCTCGTGCTTGACGGCTTCGAGGAGACGGTCGGGGTGCTTGCCCTCGACCTGAAGCTGGAAGGTTTTTCTCATGGGTGATGGTAACCCGCTGTGTAAAGTCGGCGGTTCAAATGGAAAGCAGGTGAAGACATGGCACGCGCAAACGACTGGGCAAGCAAGGTGATGGCATTGGTGAACGGCGGCAACGCCCCGGCGGCCATTGCGCAGATCAAGGTCGCGCCGTCGGTCAAGGACCTGAAGGCACTGCAGACCATCATGACGCTCTCCAAAATGAAAGGCCGCTATCCAAACGTGGATGCGGCCATTTCAGACAACCTGGACCTGCTGGCAGCGCCCCGGCTGCACCGGTCCCCCTGAACGTCGGCGTTACAGGGCCTGGCCGAGGCGCTTCACGCCCTCTTCGATCTTCTCGATGTCGGCCGTGGCAAAGCTCAGGCGCAGCGTCGCCACATCGGGCTTCTCGGCGAAGAACGGCGCACCGGGCACGAAGGCCACCAGCTTCTCGATCGCACGCTTGGCCAGCTCGTTGGCATCGGCCAGCTTGCCGTTGGCGCCCGTCAGGCGCGCCCAGAAGAACAAACCGCCGTTGGGCTGCGTGAAGCTCACCGCATCGCCCAGTTCGCGCTTCAGCGCAGCGCCCATGGCCTGCGCACGCTGGCCGTAGACCTCGCGCACATGCGCCAGCGTGCCGGGCATGCGGCCGCTCTTGAGGTACTGCGCGGCCGTCGCTTGCGCGAAGGTGCTGGTGTGGGCGTCGCTGAACTGCTTGCACATCGTGGCCTTGGCCAGCAGCTCGGGCGGCGCGATCATCCAGCCGATGCGCAGGCCGGGGCTGAGCACCTTGCTCAGGCTGCCGCAGTGCGCGAGCAGCTCGCGGCTGCCAGGCACGTCCTTGCTCAGCGACATGATCGACGGCGGCGGTGCTTCGCCGAAGTACAGGTCGCCGTAGGGGTCGTCCTCGACGATCAGCGTCTGGTACTTCACGGCCAGTTCGAGCACCTTCTTGCGGCGCTCCAGCGTCAGCATCGCGCCGCTGGGGTTGCCGAAGGTCGGGATCAGGTAGACGAACTTCGGCTTGTGCTCAGCGATGAGCTTCTCGAGCTCGTCGGTCTTCACGCCGTTGGCGTCGATGGGCGCGCTGATGAGCTGCGCGCCGTACAGGCGAAAGCACTGGATCGTGGCCAGGAAGGTCGGGCCTTCGACGATCACCTTGTCGCCAGGCGAGATCATGGTCTTGCCCAGCAGGTCGAGCGCCTGCTGGCTGCCGGTGGTGACGATGAGGCCGCTGGGGTCGACGTCGACGCCCTTGGTCTTCATGAACGCCGAGAGCTGGTTGCGCAGCGGCTCGTAGCCTTCGGTGGCGCCATATTGCAAGGCCGCGCCGGGCTCTTCGGCCAGCGCCTTCTGGCTCGCCTCCTTCAGGCCCTCGACGTCGAACATGGCGCTGTCGGGAAAGCCGCCCGCAAAACTGATGATGCCGGGCTTGCCCAGCAGCTTGAAGAGTTCGCGGATGGCGGAGGTTTCGACGTTGTCGAGGCGGGAGGCGAATTGCATGGTCAGTCTCACTTTCTGGGCGTCATTGTCGCGAAAGCCCGGGCAGGAAAGCTGCGTAGGGCCATGGCTTTTCGACGATATATTGCATCCATCGCCGCAAACGCCGGTGCTCGCCCTGCCTTCCACGGCATGCGCCCCGCGAGCCCCTTGCAATGAACGGCGGCCCCCACGACCCATGAAAAAATCCGACATCCCCCTCTTCTTCGCCACCCTGCAGGCCGCCAACCCCGAGCCGCGCACGGAGCTCGAATACAGCACGCCCTTCGAACTGCTCGCCGCCGTGCTGCTGTCGGCGCAGGCCACCGACGTGGGCGTGAACAAGGCGACGCGCCGGCTGTATCCGGTGGCGAACACGCCGCAGGCGATCCTCGACCTCGGGGTGGAAGGGCTGGAGTCGTACATCAAGACGATCGGGCTGTACCGCAGCAAGGCCAAGCACCTGATCGAGGCCTGCCGGATGCTGGTCGAGCTGCATGGCGGCGAGGTGCCGCGCACGCGCGCCGAGCTCGAGGCGCTGCCGGGCGTGGGGCGCAAGACGGCCAACGTGGTGCTCAACGTGGCCTTCGGCGAGGAGACGATCGCGGTCGACACGCACATCTTTCGCATCGGCAACCGCACCGGGCTTGCGCCCGGCAAGACGCCGCTGGACGTGGAACTCAAGCTCGAAAAGCGCATCCCACCCGAATTCCGCCTGCACGCGCACCACTGGCTGATCCTGCACGGGCGCTATGTCTGCGTGGCGCGCAAGCCGCGCTGCTGGGAATGCGCGGTCTCCACCTTCTGCTCGTTCAAGCCCAAGACGCCGGCCCCCAAGACCGCCTGAGCGGCACACACCACCTCGCACATGACGACGACAACGATTTTCAAGAAGACGCCTTCCACCGCCCTCCTCTTTCTCGCAGCGCTGTGCAGCGCGGGCGCCGCCTGGTCGCGCGACGGCGTGCTGCCGCCGGAGACGATGGCGCTCTACGGCGGACGCTGGTCCACCAACTGCGCCGACGCAGCCGCACCGACGCTGCAGGTGCGCGAAGACATGCTGATCGCCGAGCGCGGCAAGCGCCGCGTCGTCGGCCGCCAGCCGGACACAGCGCACAGCTTCTTCGGCAACCAGGCGCCGCCGCCGAACTTCGACGTGGCGCTGATGAGCCGCGTGGGCAAGGGTGACGACGCAATGATGAATTTCCTGGTCTTTCGCGATGCGCGCGGCCAGTCGATCACGCTGAAGGCCGACAAGCCGGTCATGGGCCAGCTGGGCCCGGAACTGATGAAGCCACGCTACTGGCGCTGCGACGGTCCGGCGCGCGCCGCGGCGCCGCCCGCCGAACCCGCGACCGCCGCCCCCAAGCCACCGGCACCCGCCACGGGCAGCCCGGCCGCCCTCGCTCGGGGCCCGGCGATGGACAAGGCCTGGCGCGCCGCGCTGGGCACACGGGAAACTGAACGCTGGCTGGTGCGCCGCGAAGGCCCGGCGCCCGAGCCGCAATGGGTGACGGTGGACGGCACGCGCTACCTGCTGCACGCCTTCTGCAAGCCGCACGACTGCTACGACCACAACGCGATCGCGCTGTACGACCAGGGCTCGGGCCGGCTCTATGGGCTGGTACAGCGCAACGGGCAGAACCAGCTCCTGGGTGGCCCGTCGCCGCAATTCGCGGGGCAGCTCGATCGTCTCTGGCGCGAGCAGTGGCGCGCGAAGAACTGACGGCGCCTCGTCAGCCGAGCGGCGCGGCGACCACGCGCCAGTCGCCGAAGGCCGCTGCGTCGTTGGGCCATTGATCGGCCCGCTCCGGGCACGACACGCCCTGCGACAGCAACTGCACCGCCCGCAGCACGCCCGCATGCGTGACCCACAGCGCATCGGTACCGGTCGCCATCCAGTCGGCATGCGCCGAGGCCACGCGCTGCATGAAGACACGCACGCTCTCGCCGTTGCCTCCTGCCGGAGCATCGGCGAAACGATTCGTCCAGGCCTCGAACTCTTCACGGGCCACAGCCGACCACAGGCGCCCTTCCCAGGCGCCGAAACTCATCTCGGCCAGCCGCGCATCGCGCCGCACCGACAGATCCGGCCGCAGCGCAACGATGGCATCGGCCAGTAGAGCGCAACGCCGCAGCGGCGAACTCCACAGCGCGATGCCGGCCGGCAGCACCGCGGCGATGCGCGCGGCGGCGGCCTGCGTGCCGTCCGCATGGGCATCGAGGTCGGTCGCGCCGTAGCACAGGCCCGCCGGCGCGATCACCGGTGCATGACGCTGCAGCCAGAGCTGGGCGGTCGCGGTGCTCATGCCTTCCACACCAGCACGAGGTAGATCGCCAGTTCGCACACCTGCTGCGTGGCACCAAGCCCGTCGCCCGTGAAGCCCTGCAGCCGACGCACGAAGAGCCGCGCCATCCAGCCCCCGGCGAGCACCAGCGCCAAGAGCGCCGCGCCCACGTGCACTGCGTCGTGCGCGCACAGCAGCAGCGCCACGGCGGGTGCGGCCCAGAGCATGGCGACGAGCAGCGCACCGCCGCTGATCGCGTCGGCCAGCGGCTTGGCCTTGCTGCCGCTGCTGTCGCCCACGTAGGGCAGCCAGCGGATCAGGAACAGCGGCGCCAGCCGCGACAGCACGTGTGCGCCGACGATGGACACCGCCGCCACGTCCAGCCCGCGCGCGGCCAGCGCAGCCAGCAGGCCGAACTTCAGGCCTAGCGCCAGCACCAGCGCGACCGCCCCGAAGGCGCCGATGCGCGAGTCCTTCATGATCTCCAGCGCGCGCTCGCGGCTGGCCGAACCGCCGAGGCCGTCGGCCACGTCGGCCAGGCCGTCTTCGTGGAAGGCGCCCGTGAGCATCACGGTGGCGACGGTGCTCAGCACGGCCGCGACCAACGCCCCAGCCACGCCC